>JACRCS010000092.1 GCA_016218905.1 Deltaproteobacteria bacterium | reverse complement strand
GGAGTCGACGAAGACCCGGGAGAAGGTGGGGATGACGAGGCCCGGCACGACGAGCGCGAGGCCGGCGATCCCCACGAACGTGTAGGCTTCCCGCGAGCCCATCCGCTTCGCCAGCGAGGCGATCAGGCTGGAGCGCTTGCCCCCCTTCTTGAACTCCGGCGTCACCGAGAACGAGAGGACCACTCCCGTGTAGGCGCCGGCGAACTCCTCCTCCGTGACCGTCCGCGGGCCCGAGGCGGGGTCGTTGAGAAAGAAGAGTCCCTTGTCGTAGCCCTCCAGGACGAGAAAGTGGTTGAAGTTCCAGAAGACGATCACGGGCATCTGCAGGTCCGCGAGCGCGTCCACGTCGCGCTGCTCGCCCTTGGCCTTCAGTCCGAGCTTCCGCGCCGCTTTCAGGACGTTCGAGGCCTTCGACCCGTCGCGCGAGACGCCGCACTCGACCCGCATCTGCACCAGGGGGACGACGCGGCCGTGGTAGCCGAGGATGCTCGTCAGGGCAGCGGCGCCGCATTCCACGTCCTCCATCTGGAGCACGGTGGGGGTCCGGCGGCGCGGACCGGGACGCTTCGGCGGTTGGGCCGGCTCAGCAGACACGGTCGGCGGACGCCTCTAGACGCCGGTCCATCTGCGCAGGGTCGGGATCACCAATTCGATCGGGCGCTTCTCCTGGACGGGGATCTGAACCCGGAGCAGGGTCCCGCTGCCGAACTTGATGGGGGGACCCTGCCGGCTCGTCCACGAGAAGCCGCTGGGGGTCGAGGGATCGAGCCGGAGCATGATCTTCATCTCGTAGACGCTGCCGGCCGCCGTGAACTGCTGGACCAGCTGCGGGTTCCTGAGGATCCGGTTCATCGAGTCCGGGTTCACCGGGCCCTGGGTCACGGAGATCACGTCCCCCAGCATGTAGCCGTATTCCTCCCAGGTGATCCCCTCGGGCGACATCTGGGCCGTCATACCGGTCCGAATCCGGGCGCCCTGGAGCGGGATGAACGCCACCGCCCGAAGAGGCCGGTTCGACAGCTCGAGAAGGAGCACGGGCGCGCCCTGACGCACCTCCTGACCCGCGTCGACGAGCCGGCTGACGATCTTCCCCGGGTAGGCCGCGAGGACCTGCGTCCCTTCCGCGAGGCGCCGCCGGATCTGCTCGATCTGGCGCTCGGTCCGGCGCACCGCCTGCTCCAGGTTGAATCCGCTCTGATCCGCGGAGTTGAGGATCTGGGCCCCACGCGCCTCCAGCTGCGCCTTCTGGGCCTGGTTGGCGATGAGGGTCGAGCGCGCCTCGTCGAGCTCCTGCGCCGTCGCCTGGCGGACGTCCCGGGTGATGAGCCCCTGGTCGGCGGCCGCGGACTGGGCCTCGAGACGCGTCTGGAGGAACGCGACCCGTTTGACGAGAGCTTCCGTGTCCCTCGCCAGCCTGTCCCGCTCGGCGACGAGAGCTTTCAGCTCCGCGTCACGGCTCTTCTGGATCAGCTCGGCCGACCGGCTGCTGTTTCCGCGCAGCTCGGCGAGCAAGGCCTCGTTCTGCTGCAGCTACTGCTCGAGCTCCGGCTGCGAGACCCGAACGACGACCTGCCCCGGGCGGACCACCTCTCCCACGTTCACGAGGACTTCCTGGACGATGCCGGTCCCCCTCGACTCGATGGCGAAGAGGCCGCCCTCCCGTAGCAGGATTCCCGCCCCGCTGATCCGCTCCGCCGTGCGGCCGAGAGCACCCCAGGTGATGCCGCCCACGATCAGCACGAGGACGGCGATGAGCGCGATCCAGCCCTTCGGCGTCGTCACGCGCATGAGGCTGTCCAGCTGCTCCGGGCTCGAGAGTTTGGCCAGTGCGGCTTTCCGGAACATCGTCTGACGGCCTCCGCTGCGAATGACCCAAGTTCCAGGAACCCAAAGACTTATACTAGGACAGCTGTTGTCACATCCGCAAGCCGTGCGATTCCTTCCCCCTGCGAGGAGGAGACCCTGAACCAGGCCGCAAGCGTCTCATTGGCTTTCTTCCTGCTCGCGGCGCCGTCCGCTCCCGCCGCCGATCCCCCGGCCGCCGCGGCGGCGCGCCCCGTAGTATCCCTGAAGGACCTGGTGCGGGATGCAATCCGCGGGAACCTCGCCCTCGCGTCGGCACGTGCCTCGTCGCGGGGCGTCGAGACCGACGTCCTTGCCGCCCGGGGCATCTTCGACCCCCTGCTCCAGGCGGCGCCTGCCTATTCGAGCGGGAGCTCGACGCTGCTCCTGGAGCCGGGCGCCTCGACGTCGGGAAGCCAGTCGGGTCGGTTCCTGGGGCTGGGGGTTTCCGGAACCCTTCCTTTCAGCACCTCGTACGCCCTTGTCCTCGACCATTCGTGGCAGGACCAGGACAACCCGGCTCTAGCAGCGCCGGGCGAGCTTCAGCCTTCGGCCGCCACGGCCCTGACCCTGACGCTCCGCCAGCCCCTCCTGAAGGGCGCCGGAGCCCGGTACGCCGGCGCGCCGCTGATACGCGCGCGCCTCGCCTCGCAGTCGGCCGACGAGCGGCTCAACCGGACCCTGGAGCAGACGATCGCCGACGTCGAGTCCGCCTATTGGTCCCTCGGGTTGGCCGAAGAGGTCGAACGGCTCTCCCGGGACTCCTTTCTCAGGGCCGAAGAGCTCCTGAACAGGAACCAGCGGATGCGCTCGCTCGAGCTCATCTCCGACGTCGACCTCATCACGTCCCGCCGCGGCGCGCAGGCTCGCCTCACCTCCCTGACGGAAGCGTCCCGGCGCCGCCAGGATGCCGCCGACCAGCTCCTGTTCTTCGTCTACGGAGAACGGGGGGACGCGATGGCCACCCGGCTCGAGACTCTCGCCACCGAGCCCCCCCCGGCGGCGGCGCCCGAGCTGATCGGCCCCGCGGAGGTCGACTCGCTGGCGGCGAGCCTCCGTAGCGACGTGCAGGCACTTCAGCTCGAGGTCCAGCAGGGCGCGCTCAGCGAGAAGGTCGCCCACAACTCGCTCCTGCCCGACCTCTCGCTCGCAGGCTCGGTCGCGACCCGGACCCAGGCGACGGACTCATTTCGCCTCTTCTCCAATGGGCGCGCCGGTGACCTCGACAGCTCGGACTGGAGGATCGGCGTCACCTTCTCCTTCCCGCTGTCGAACCGGGCGGCCCGGGCCGCCTATCAGCAGTCCGTGTGGGAGTCCCAGTTCCGCTCGCTCGCCCTCGCCTCGGCGCAGACGAACGTGCGGAGCGAGGTAAGGATCGCCGCCAGGGCCGTGACGGCCCACAGCCTGCGCCTCGAACAGGCGCAGCTCAGCTTCGACCTGGCCCGTCAGCAGTACGAGGCGGGACAGAAGCAGCTGCAGCTCGGCCTCATCGACTCCTTCCGCCTGCTGCAGATGGAAGAAGAGGTCACGGGCGCCGAGGTCATCCTCGCCCAGGTCCGGTACGACCGGGCGCAGGCGATCACGAGCTACGACCTGGCAATTGGGACGCTCAGGGAGAAGTACGCGGAGCCGTAGGCGCGTGCCATTGCTCTCCGCGAGCCGCGTCGCGGGCCCCGGGCCCGACGGTCCCGAGAACGAAATCCCCCACCGACGTCTCGGCGAAGTAGTCCAGGCCGGCCGCCTGTGAGAACAGGTCCGAGTGCCCCCCTCCCAGGGCGCACGGAGCGAGGCCCATCGCCGTCGCCACGAGGTACATCGTCTGGTAGAGGCACCCCACGTCCTTCAGGATGGCCGAGTAGGCGACCGACTGGTATTTGTTCTGGACTCTCTGGAACCGGGCGGTGATGACGAACAGGACCTGCGGCAGCCCCGACAGCATCGCCGTCACGCCGCCGAGCTGGAGGAGCGTCCCCACCATCTCGTTCGGTCCCGAGATCCGGGACAGGAGATGCCCTTTCGGATCGTAGTGGTAGAGCCCGGCGGAGAGCCCCGTGCATCGGTCGACGACGGGATAGATCTCGAGAGGATGGAGGGCCCCCGCGCTCGGCGACGGGCGGAAGCTGACGTCGACCCTCGAGGACTGCTCCTTGATGCGCGCGCTCCGGTAGAGGAACTCGCCCAGCTGCTCGACCGTCATGGCCTCGCCGCTGTGATCCCTCAGGGAAGCCCGCTCTTCGAGGACCTTCGAGAACGGCGGGTCCGTGCGCTCCAGCGCCTTCAGGTCCGGCACGAAGAGCGGGATCGTCTCCGGGGAGACCGTCGGCTTCACGACCGGTGCGGGCTCGAACTT
>JACRCS010001022.1 GCA_016218905.1 Deltaproteobacteria bacterium | reverse complement strand
CCAGGTCGGGCGAGCCGAGCCCGCCCTCCAGGGAGCCGTTTCGGTGCACGAGCGCCTTGCGGCCGGGCTCGGCGCCCTCGACGACGGTGGCGAGGCAGAAGGTCTCTCCTCCGGAGAGCAGTTCGGCGGCGCGAGCGAGGAGGTCCAAGGGGTGTCTCCACGAGATCAGGTGACGAGCCGGGCTGTGGGGGTCAAGGTACAGGGCCTGGGGGGCGGGGCTCAAGGCAAAAGCCGTCCAGGTGCGCCGCGGGCGGAGCGGACCGCGAACCGCTCCGACCCGCGGTCCGAAAAGGGGTTCAGCGCCTCGTTGCAGGACAGCGCGCCACTGCCCTCTTGGTTTGTGGCGGCCAATACGGTATGAGAAGCGAAGGCGTCCCCTCGAGCGGACTGGGACGCGGGTGCAGGGACCGACCCGGGCACGCTGCCCGGCGGTCCGCGAAAGGGGGAGAGCTTTTGGCCTCTCAGGGAGAGAGACTCATCCGGAGGGCAGCCGAGGGGTGGGCACGGCACCGAGAGACGCTGCTGCGCGTCGCCGTCGCGCTTCTGGCGGTGATCGCCCTCGCGTGGCTCACCTACGAGACGTACCGACTGGTCTGGCGGCCGACTCACATCGGAGCCCGAGCGATCCACAGAGGAGGGATCGACTTCGCTATCATCCGCGGGCTGACCGTGACCTGGTTCCAGGGCGTGCCGATCTACGAGGAGCAGCGGACGACCGCGACCTATCCGCCCGCAAGCTATGCCCTCTTCTGGGCGTTGCTGGGATGGCTCCCCTCCGGAGGGGCGAAGCTGCTCTGGGGGATCACGGCAGCGGCCGCGCTCGGATGGCTGGTGCGGCTCACGGTTCGGGAGAGCCGCGCAGAGACCCCGAGCGAGCGGGCCCTGGCGGCCCTGATTCCGCTGTCGATGTACGCCACGGGGGCGACGGTCGGCAACGGACAGTTCACGATTCACCTGCTGGCCCTGATCGCGGGGGGGCTTTCGCTCCTTCGCAACCCCCGGTGGACCCCGGGCAGGGCGGCCCTCGGTTCTGTCCTGGTTCTCGCCTCCCTCGTAAAGCCAACCGTGTCCGCTCCCTTCTGCTGGATCGCCTTGTTCGCGTCGAAGACGGTGTGGCCCGCGGCCTGCGTCGCCGCGACCTATGCAGGGCTGACCGTCTTTGCCGCTTCGTTTCAGGAAACGGGACTTTCGGGCCTGCTGAAGGCGTGGCTCCGTCTCGGCCTCGAGGCTGCGAGCGCCGCCGGCGAATCCAATCTGCAGCTCTGGTTGGCGAAGGCTGGGCTGGAGAGCTGGGCACTCCCGGCGGCTCTCTTGGTCCTTGGCGCCCTGGGCCTCTGGATCCATCGGCACCGGCGGGCCGATCTGTGGGTCCTCGTCGGCGTGACCGCGGTCGTGGCCAGGCTGTGGTCGTACCATCGCTGGTACGACGACATGCTGCTGCTGTTTCCTCTTCTCGCGCTGTTTCGCGTCGCCAAGGAGGCTCCTGCCGGAGGCCTCCTGGGCCCGGCGGCCGGAATCCTGTTCTCCGTCACGCTCGTCTCCACCCTGGCTCCCGGAGGCCTGTACCTCCTGCCGGCTTCTTGGACAACCGCGTATACGGGAGCGCAGAGTGCGGTCTGGATCGCGGCACTCCTGTTCCTCGCGGCCGCCGCCCGACGATCCGACGGGGGGCGGCTTCCGGGCGCCTGCCTACCCGGTGCGCGGTTGGCGCCTTGACCCGGGGCGCCCCGCTGGAGTAAGTGGGGCCCAGACACCGTCTCCTGGGGGTGACGATGAACGGACCGGTACGCAGGAACCCCGAGCCGAACCGCACCAACGCAAGAAAGCCGCTGTGCTCCGTGGAGAGCAGAGCGGCTTTCTTGTTTTGCCCTCACGGAACACCTGTGCTGACTCCTGGCCTTCCCCTGGGTGGGGGACCAGCGCTCCGACATCAGGATTCGGGCTTCGGCGGGGAGTCCCCTCCGACCCCGGTTCGCGGGCCCGGCTACAAAGGGCCCGGCGCAAGGTGGTCACGGAGGTTGAGCCGCCAGCGGTGACCGGAGCGAGTTGGCGGGTGAAGCACGGCCTGCCCTACTTGTCGGGGTGATCAAGTTAATAGAGGGAACCGTGGTTCTTGAAGAATCCAGAGACACCTTGGGGCCCCTAAGGTGAATAGGATCATAAAGAGCATCACGAATGCCGAGCGATTGTCTGCAATAGGAGCAAGGATCATGACCCACGACGAGATGATTCGTGGCGAATGATCCGCGCGAACCGCCTCGACAGGGGAAACCGACCCTACGGTGAAGCGGACGAGGAGGCATGCCATGGCCATTCGCAACGCCGTGTCGATGGTTGGAATCCTGCTCGGCGCGGCGCTGCTGGCTGTCGGCTGCAGCGGCAGCGGCGGGTCTTCGCCCTCCGGTGGAGATCCGCAGCCGCGCGACCACCGCGCCCGCCGGATGGCCAACTGTTCGGAGCTCGTCGCCTACGCGCAGGAGGTGACCGCGCTCGAGGCCGAGCTGACCAGCCGCTTCGCGTCCGGCAGCGGGGCGGGTGCCGGCGGTGGGGATGCGACCGAAGGGATACCGCCCTCGTCCCAGGACCCCGCGAGTCTGGGAGCCGATCGGCAGTTTTCCACGACCAACGTACAGGAAGAGGGCGTGGACGAGGCCGACTTCGTCAAGACCGACGGCGACTTCTTCTATGTCCTCTCGGGGGGCAAATTCTTGATCCTCCGAGCGTGGCCGGCGCGGGAACTGGCGGAGCTCTCGCGGGTCGGGCTGGAGGGGGATCCCGTGGGCCTCTTCCTCTACCGGGACGTCGCACTGGTCGTCTCCCAGGTGTGGGACGCGTCGGCGCTCGTCCTGGACCCGCGTCCGAAGAGCGGGCCGGTGACGAAGCTGACGATCCTCGCCGTCGCCGATCGGACAGCGCCGAAGGTCGTCCGTGAGCTCTACTACGAAGGCGCATACTCGGCGGCGCGCCTCGTGGGGAGCCGCGCCCACCTGGTCCT
>JACRCS010001021.1 GCA_016218905.1 Deltaproteobacteria bacterium | reverse complement strand
GTGGCCGACGCGGCGGGGATTGCGCGACTCTCGAATCGTGCCCGGCTGCTGGGAGCGGACCTCAGCGGTCGCGAGTATTTCCGGCTCGCGCGCCGGCGTCCTGATCCGTCCGCGCTGTACCTCTCAGAGCCGTTCGAGACGGTACTCGGAGCGTGGGCCATGACGCTGACCCGAGTGATCACCGGGGACAATGGTGCGTTCCAGGGCATCATCGTGGCGACCTTGGATGCAGACTACTTCAAGACGCTCATATCTTCCGTGAACTACGCTCCGGACATGTGGGCTTCGATCATTCACGCCGACGGAGTCCAGTTCTTGATGGCGCCCGATCGTCCCGGCCAGGCCGGCAAGAACCTCGCCGGACCTGGGTCCTTGTTCAGCCGACATAGGGCGAGCGGGAGGACGGAGGAAGTGCTCACGGGCATCGCGGTCTCGAGGGGTGACAACTGCATGGCGGCCTTGCGTACCATCATGCCTGCGGGACTGCCCCTCGATAAGCCCCTGGTGGTCGTAGTTGGGCGGGAGCGGTCAGCGATCACTGCGCAATGGCGTCAGGACGCACTCGTCCAGGGTGGAAGCCTGTGCCTGGTGCTCGTCACCTCGGTAGTGGCCCTCGCAACGTTCCACAAGCGACAGCGGTCCTACGAGAACGACGTCGACGCCGCTTACGCTCAAATGAAAGAGAGCGCAGACCGGTTGGCCATGGCAACCGGGGCGGCCGGGATGGGGATCTGGGAATATGACCTGCGGACGCAGCGCGCGGTCTGGGATGCCAAGATGTACGCCACATACGGGCTCGAGCCGGAAACGGTCGCTTCCGTCTCGGACGCCTGGCGGGAGAAGATCTTGCCCGGCGAGCGGGCGACCGTGGAGGCGGAACTCGGTGCTGCCATACGAGGTGAGAGGCCGTTCGCGACGACCTTTCGGATCCGCCGCAGCGATGGCGAAGTCCGGATCATGCGTGCCAAGGCTCAGGTCCGCCACGACGCCAGCGGTCGCGCCGTCAGGGTAGTGGGAACCAATGAGGACATAACGGAGGGAGCTCGAGCCCGGGAGCAGCTCGCGCGCCGGGAGAGAGACCTCAGCGCGATCCTCGAAAACATGCCCTCGATGGTCGGCTATTGGGACGGCCAGCTACGGAACCGCTTCGGCAATCGGGCCTACGCCGCGTGGTACGGGACGGAGCCCGCGCGCATGGCCGGCAAGTACGCTTGGGAGATCATCGGGGAAGAGCTCTACCAGCGCAACCTGCAGCACGTGGAAGGCGTCTTGAGAGGCAACCCCCAGATCTTCGAGCGCTCTCTCCTGGCGCCGGACGGCACCACACTCCTACACTGCCTGGTCCAGTACATCCCGGATCGTGTGGACGGAGAAGTCCAGGGCTTCTATGCGTTTCTCCATGATGTCACTCCGCTCAAGAACGCCGAAAACGCCCTGCGCGAGAGTGAAGAGCGTCTCCGGACAATCTTCGAAGGAGCCCCGATTCCGATCATGATCTTGGGGGCGGAGGGAGCCGTCCTGCGAGTCAACCGAGCGGGCGAGGCGGTGCTCGGCTACGACAAGGAGGAGCTTCGCGGTAAGTCGGTCACCGAGTTCCTGCACAAGGACGACTTGGCCGGATACCGTGCGCTTCTCCACCGGCTCGCTTCAGGCGAGATCTGCCGGACCGAGCCTCGGGAGAGACGATACCAGAGGAAGAGCGGCGAGTGGCTCTGGGGGCGAACAGTCGCATCGGCGGTGCGGGACTCCGAGGGGAGGTTCCTCTTCGCGATCGAGATGCTCGAGAATATGACCGAAACCAAGAGCCTCCAGGAACAGCTCTTTCAAGCCCAGAAGATGGAGAGCATCGGTCATTTGGCCGCGGGCTTGGCACACGACTTCAACAATCTGCTCATGGTGATCTCGGCGAGCGCGGAGATCGTCGCCGGTGCCATCGGTGACCGCCCGCAGGTCAAGCAGTACCTGGACAACATTGCCGTCGCCGTCGAGCGAGCGGCCAAGCTCACGACGAAGATGCTCGATTATGCGGGCGAAGGCCCGTCTTTCCGCGAGCCGATCGACCTCTCTCGAGTCGCCACAGCCGTGGCCGGGATGTTGCGCGGCGCCCTGCCCGCAAGCGTGCGGCTCCACCTCGACCTGGCGAGTGCCGCGCCGGCGGTCGTTGCGGACGACAAGCAGCTCCAAGAGGTCGCCATAAGCCTCATCACCAACGCCTGGGAAGCGATCGGAGACCGACCCGGCGAGGTCACCGTCAGGACGGGCAAGGTTCTGGTGGGCCGAGACTTCTTCCGAGAGGGGTATGTTGGGGAGGCTCTAGGGCAAGGGTGGTACGCGTTCCTCGAGATTGCCGATTCCGGCTGCGGAATGGACCCGCAGACCCTGGAACGCATTTTCGATCCTTTCTTTACTACCAAGTTTACGGGACGAGGCCTGGAACTCGCGGCCGTTCTGGGCATCGTACGCAGCCACGGCGGAGCCATTCGTGTCGTCAGTGGACCGAACGAAGGAAGCACCTTCACGGTTCTTCTGCCGGCAGAGGCGTCGGAAGCTCGAGGGCTCGACGCGGATTCAGCAAAGCACGGGCTCTCCTATACGCGGCGGAGTGGGGCCGGAACGGTCCTACTGGTCGACGACGAGCAGGAAGTGCGGGAGGTCACCCAGCTCATTCTGGAGAAGCTCGGCTTCGAGGTCCTGACGGCCGCCGACGGGAAGGAAGGGCTCGAACTGTTCTGTCAGCGCGCGGACGACGTCTCTGTCGTCCTCCTCGATATGACGATGCCGCGCATGGGAGGGAAGGAGGTTCTGCGGGAGATCCAGCGGATCCGCTCCGACACTCCAGTCGTTCTCGCCAGCGGGTATTCAAAAGAACAAGCATCCGAGCGCGTTCTGGAGCACCCCCCGACAGCCTTTCTGCAAAAGCCGTTCAGGGCAATCGAGCTGGAAGAAACGCTCCGGGGAGCCCTTCGAGGACGAGATGGTCAGCCGTTTCCCCCAGTAGCGTGAATCCACGGCCGCCGCTCCGGCCGCAGGCGAGGGCCCCGGCGACACGGTGACCGCTCCGGGTGCCTTGGACGCGCACCCCGTGGGCGTGCCGGCGTGCTGCAGCCCGTGCGGCAAGGAGGTGCGCTACCGGGGAGCTCAGTAGCCTTCCACACCCTCACCTACACTGGTGTCCCGTTCGGGAAGTCCTTCCTGCCATTCAGCCCCTGCGTTGGCCGAACGGCGCTGATTCGCCGCCGTTCGTCCTGCTGGTTGCGTTGCACGGACTAACCGCACGGGACACTAGCGCACCATCTCGCGTTCCGGCAGCATGCGACCGAGCAGAGACGAGGGTCAGTACTCTCCTGTTCTCAGCGCACGTCACTCGATGTAGGCTTTGCGTATCTCGCACCTGATGTCGTCAGGAGGAGTGGGCATGTCCGAGGAGGCTCGTGGCTCCCCCGTTTCCGCCTGCGTTGTGGGAATCGGCGCTTCCGCAGGCGGCCTCGAAGCGCTGGAGCGATTCTTCGCCGATATCCCGAGCGACACCGGGTTGAGCTTCGTGGTTGCAACCCATCTCGCACCCGAGCACGAAAGCCTTCTCCCGGAGCTCTTGAGCAGAGTCGCCAAGGTCCCAGTCCTCTGCGCCTCGGACAACACGTCGCTGGACCCCGGTCACGTCTACGTCATGCCCGCCGGAGCGGAGATGACCGTCGCAGACGGCAAGCTCTGGCTCCACCCCGTGGCGGATTCTCCGTGCCTTCGTACTCCAATAGACCGCCTTCTCCTCTCTCTCGCTCAGGAATTCGGAGACGGAGCCGCAGGAGTAATCCTGTCGGGTACCGGGAGCGACGGTGCGCGAGGGATCGAAGCGATCGAAGCCGCGGGGGGGCTGGTCGCCGTACAATCCCCCGGATCGGCGGCATACCCTGGAATGCCCGAGGCGGCGATCGCCACCGGAGCCGCGGACATCGTGGCGCCGATCGAGGAATTGCCGGGGCGTGTCGTAGAGGTCTTCTGTCGGCCGGATTCGTCCCTCAAAGAGGAGGAGGACGTCCGAAACGGGATCGCGAGAGAGCTCGGCGGTATCCTTGCGGCCGTGAGCCGGGAGACGACGCACGATTTCAGCTCCTACAAGCCGAGTACCCTCATTCGGCGAATCCATCGGCGCATGGCCATACACGGGCTTCGGGACGCCGCCGAGTACGCGCGCCGGCTGCGCGATGACCCGGCCGAAGCGAGAGCGCTGTTCAACGATCTTTTGATCAGCGTGACGAGCTTCTTTCGAGACCCTGAGGCGTACGATCTCCTGGCGCGCACCGCGATTCGCGATCTTCTCTCCCGCAACCAGGAAGAGCCCGTCCGCGTCTGGGTGGTCGGCTGTGCCACGGGGGAAGAGGCGTACTCGGTTGCCATGGCCTTTCGGGAGCAGCTAACAGAGCATCCGGGGAGCAAGCTGCAGATCTTCGGTACCGACGCCGATCCTCGGGCGATCGCGTGCGCACGCGTTGGCCGCTATCGGGAGGCGGTGGCGGAGACGCTCAGCCGCGAACGGCTCTGCCGGTACTTCGACAAAGTGGACGGGGCTTACCAGATCTCCGGCGGGCTTCGGGAGATGATCGTCTTCGCGACCCACAATCTCATCCAGTCGCCGCCTTTTTCTCGGCTCGACCTGATCCTCTGCCGGAACGTGTTGATCTACCTGAATCCGGAGATCCAGAAGAAGATCCTTCCACTCTTCCATCGCTGCCTCAACCCGGGTGGTTACCTGCTTCTCGGCACGTCCGAGACGGTCGGCACTTCCGATGATCTCTTCGCACCGGTCGACGCGAAGTGGAGGCTATACCGCCGACGCGAGGTGCCGAGCCGTATTGACCCGACCTTCCCCGTCCAGGTCCCCTCTCGAGTCCTCCCCCTCCCGGAGCGACCGGTGTGCGCGGCTCCGGAGCCGGTAGACCTCGTGTCGGCCGCTGAAAAGCTTCTGCTCTCGGACTTCGCTCCGACCTCGCTCGTCGTGAACGAAAAGCGGCAGGTAGTCCACCTCTCCAAGTCACCTCACCCGTACCTTGAGCTTCCCCCAGGTGAGCCTACGACAGACCTTTTGCGCATGACCCGCGAGGAGCTCCGGCCGCCCCTTCGCGCGGCGCTCCACAAGGCTTTCAAGGAGGGGGAACCCTGTACCTACAAGGGCCTGAAGGTGAGTGGGCTCGACGGAGACGAGTACGTCGATCTGACGGTCTGGCCGATCACCGAGCCGCCTGGGGCGCGAGGGAACGCCCTCGTGGTGTTCAGACCGGCCAGCGCTGTCAGCC
>JACRCS010001020.1 GCA_016218905.1 Deltaproteobacteria bacterium | reverse complement strand
GGAGAGCATGGAGAGCCAACCCAGCATTGCGACCTGGGTGTCCCCGCCCCCCGCTTTCCATCGCTCGCGCCATCCGTTATCCCCCGCGGGAACTCCCGGAGTCGCCTTGGAACTCGACCGCCTCGCCGTCAACACCATCAAGGGACTGGCCATGGACGCCGTCCAGGCCGCCAACTCGGGCCATCCCGGCATGCCGATGGGCACCGCCGACATGGCCTGGACGCTGTGGTCGGAGTTCTTGCACTTCGATCCCACCGACCCCGCCTGGCCCAACCGGGACCGCTTCGTGCTGTCCGCCGGCCACGGTTCGATGCTCCTCTACGGCCTCCTTCACCTCTCGGGCTACGGCGTCGAGCTCGACGACCTGAGGCAGTTTCGCCAGTGGGGGTCGGTGACGCCGGGACATCCCGAATTCGGCCACACGCCCGGCGTCGAGACGACCACCGGCCCCCTGGGGCAGGGACTCTCGGCGGCGGTGGGAATGGCCATCGCGGATCTACCCCTGGCCGACCGGTTCAACCGGCCGGGTTTTTCGCTGGTAGACCACCGCACATACGTAATCGCCGGGGACGGGGACCTCATGGAGGGCGTGGCCTCGGAGGCGGCGAGCCTGGCGGGCCACCTGGGGCTGGGGCGGCTGATCGTCCTGTACGACGACAACCAGGTCACGATCGAGGGGTCGACCGACCTCGCCTTCTCGGAGGACGTGGAGGCGAGGTTCCGCGCGTACGGGTGGAGCACGCTCTCGGTCCCGGACGGAAACGACGTCGACGCCGTGGCGGAGGCGCTGGAGGAGGCCCGCCGGGACGAAGACCGCCCGACCCTCATCCGGATCCGGACGCGGATCGGGTTCGGCAGTCCGGGCAAGGAGGGCTCGGCCGAGGCCCACGGCGCTCCGCTCGGGTACGAGGAAGCATGCCGGGCCAAGGTGAACCTCGGCTGCCCGACGGAGCCCGACTTCCTGGTCCCCGACGGCGCCTGCGGGCCCTTTGCGCGGGCGGCCGCCCGAGGCAGGGAGCTGCGACTCGCCTGGGAGGAGACCCGCGCGCGCTACCGCGAGGCGCACCCCGAGCTCGCCCTGGAGCTCGACCGGCGCCTTTCCGGCGGCCTTCCCGAGGGGTGGCGCGCGGCCGTGCCGACGTTCCCGCCGGACCCGAAGGGCCTTGCGACGCGGGAGGCGAGCGGTAAAGTCCTAAACGCGCTCGCCCGGGTCGTGCCGGACCTGATGGGAGGCTCGGCCGACCTGGCTCCGAGCACGAAGACGCTCCTCTCGGGCGAGAAGGACTTCTCCCGGACCTCCCGCTCGGGCAGGAACCTCCGCTTCGGAGTGAGGGAGCACGCCATGGGCGCTGCCCTGAACGGGATGGCGAATCACGGAGGGTTCCGCCCCTTCGGCTCGACCTTCTTCGTCTTCTCCGACTACCTGCGGCCGAGCTTGCGGCTCGCGGCCCTCATGCGCCTGCCCGTGGTGCATGTCTTCACCCACGACAGCATCTTCGTGGGGGAGGACGGGCCGACCCATCAGCCGGTGGAGCACCTCCCGGCGCTGCGGGCCATTCCGGACCTGGTCGTCCTGCGGCCCGGCGATGCCAACGAGACGGCGGAGTCGTGGCGCTTCGCCCTGGAGTCAGGTCGTCCGACGGCGCTGATCCTCACGCGCCAGAACGTGCCGACGCTCGATCGGGCCCGTCTGGCACCCGCCGCCGAGCTCCGGCGTGGGGGGTACGTGCTGAAGGAGGCGGCCGGAGGCGCAAGCGCGGCTCGGCTCCTCCTCATCGCGTCGGGATCCGAGCTGCACCTGGCGCTCGGTGCCGCCGAGGGGCTGGAGGAGAAGGGGTTCCCCACGCGCGTGGTGAGCCTGCCCTCCTGGGAGCTCTTCGAGGAGCAGCCACGGGACTACCGCGAGGCCGTGCTCCCCCCGGCCCTGACGGCGCGGGTGGCCGTCGAGGCGGCGAGCCCCTTCGGGTGGGAACGGTACGTGGGAGCCGCCGGCCGGGTGGTGGGGGTCTCCCGCTTCGGAGCGAGCGCGCCCGCCCCCGTCCTGGGCGCCGAGTTCGGGTTCACCGTCGAGAACGTGACCCGCACCGCGCTGGAGGCGCTGAACGAAGAATGAAGAATGAAGAATGGTGCCTGTCCATCTGGTCCACCTAGTCCACTTTGTCCACTTGCGTCGAGCCTGACTCGGGAGGAGTCATGGAGGTGATGACCACCTGCACCCTCGACTGTCCTGACCGCTGCTCCATCCTCTGCTCCCCGGGGGAGCGCGGGCTCCGGCTGAGGGGGAACCCCGACCATCCCTACACCCGCGGCTTCACCTGCGCGAAGATCCGGCGGTACCCCGGCCGCCTGAAGAGCGTCCACCGGATCCGGGAACCCTGGATCCGCACGGGCGACCACTTCCGTTCGATCTCGTGGGAGGCCGCGCTCGACGAGGTCTGCGAGGCCCTGTCGAAAGCACGCGCCGAGCCCGGCTCTACCCTCCTCCTGCGCGGCGCCGGCTCCATGGGCGTGAGCAAGGCCTACGCGGATCAGGTGTTTGGCCTCCTGGGCGCCCGGCGGACCAGGGGGAGCCTCTGCGACTCCGCCGGGATCGCCGCTCTCGAGGCAGACGCCGGCGCGCTCGATATGAACGATCCGGCCCAGCTCGACCGCGCCGACGCCATCGTCCTCTGGGGAAAGAACCCGCTGGCGTCCTCCATCCACACCGCGGCGCAGGTGGTCTCCGCCCGAAAACGCCGCTGTCGCGTCCTCGCCGTCACTCCCGATGCCTCGGCGGTCCGGACGCTCGCGGAGCGGGTGATCCGGGTGCGGCCGGGCACCGACCGCTTCCTCGCCCTGGCGGTCTCGAAGCTCCTCCTGGACCGAGGGGGAGTGGTCCCCTGGGAGCGCGCCGCAAACCGGGCCGAGTTCGAGCGGCTGCTCGAGCAGAACCCGCTCGCGGACCTCCTGGACGCGAGCGGGACCACGCCGGAGGAAGCGCAGGCGCTGGCCGATCTCTACGGAAGATCGCCTAGGACCGCCACGATCGTCGGCTGGGGCGTGCAGCGGCACTCCCGGGGAGGGGAGAATCTCCGGGCCGTCCACGCGCTCGCCTTTCTCGCCGGGACGCTCGGCGTGCCGGGCGGCGGGCTCTACTACAACATTCCCTCTTCCCGACACCTGCCGCGGCCGCCCGTGCCGCCGCCGGCCGCGCCTCCCCTGAGCCTCCCGGCGCTCGCGCGGGAGCTGCCCGCGGCGAAGCCCCCGGTCTCCTTCCTCTGGATCTCCTGCTCCAACTTCCTCAATGCGGGTCCCGACGCGAAAGCCGGCCGCGAGGCGTTCGAAAAGATCCCGACGGTGGTGGCGGTCGACGCGTTCTGGACCGAGACCGCCCGGCGGGCGCGGGTGGTCCTGCCGGCGGCCCTCTGGCTCGAGGAGGAGGACGTCGTCGGCTCGTACTGGTACAACGGGATCGGGGCTGTGAGGAGGGTCGTCGAACCGCCGGAGGGGTGCCGCACGGACTTCGAAATCGTCCGGGAGCTCGCCTGGCGCCTGGGGGTGCCGAGCCCGTACGAGCGCGTGGACGACTGGCTCGCGGCCTGCCTGCCGGAAGGGCGGCCCGGGCTGGAGGCGTTGCGGGAGCGCGGGTTCGCGCTGAGGCCGTGGCCGCCCGTGGCCTGGTCCGACAGGTTCGCGCACCCCGACGGCAGGTTCCGCTTCCTCGACCGGGTCTCGCCTGAGCGGAAGGGAGGCGAGGGACGTCCCTTCACGCTGCTGACGCTCATCCGGACGGAGGCGCTCCACTCCCAGTGGCTGCCCGAGGAGCAGAAGGGAAGCCTCCCGGTGAGGATGCACCCCGAGCGAGCCGCCGCTCTGGGCCTGGAGCAGGATACGCCGGTGCGGGTCGTGAGCGCGGCGGGAGAGCTGGAGGCCGTCCTCCACCTGGATCCGAACCTCCACCCCGAGGCGGTCGCGTGTCCCCGGGGCGGCTGGGTCAGCCTCGGCCTGGGAGTCAACGAGGCGACGGAGATCGCGCTGACGGACCTGGGAGGAGGCGCCGCGTACTACTCGACGCACGTTCGGGTCGAAAGGGCCGGTTGAGGGGCGAAGGTGGACGGAGAGAGGGCCCGCCTGGGGGCGGAGCGAGCGCGGGGGGTCGTCAACGGCCTTCCGCCCGCGGTAGTGGCGCTCGGGCTCGTCAGCCTCTTCACCGACGTCTCGAGCGAGATGATCTACCCGCTCCTCCCGACGTTCCTGGCGACCTCCCTCGCCGCCGGGCCGGCGGCGCTCGGGCTCATCGAAGGGATCGCCGAGTCCACGGCCTCCCTCCTGAAGGTGCTCTCCGGCCTCTGGTCGGACCGGCTGCGGGTCCGGAAGCCGCTGGTCACCGCGGGCTACAGCGTCTCCAGCGTGGCGCGGCCTCTCATCGGGCTCGCCGGCTCGTGGGTCGGTGTGCTCGCGCTGCGGTTCGCGGATCGCATCGGGAAGGGGATCCGGACCTCACCGCGGGACGCGCTCATCGCCGAGGCGACACCGCGCGAACTCCTCGGGGCGGCGTTCGGCTTTCATCGCTCGATGGATCACGCCGGTGCCGTCCTCGGACCGCTCATCGCGGCGGCGCTCCTCGGGGCGGGGCTCTCGCTTCGGGGGGTCTTCCTCCTCGCCGCCGTGCCCTCGGCGGCAGTGCTCCTCGTGCTCGCACTCGGGGTACGGGAAGCGCCGCGGGCGCTGGCGGAGAGGAGGAGAGGGGCGGGGACGCGCCAAGAACGCCTCTCCCCCGGTTTTCGGCGCCTGCTCGCGTCCACGGTCCTCTTCACCCTCGGGAACTCCACCGACGCCTTCCTGCTCCTCCGCCTGGGAAAGGCGGGCGTCCCAGCAAGCGGAGTCGCCCTCCTCTGGTCCGCCCACCACGTGGTGAAGATGGCAAGTACCTACTACGGCGGACGGCTCTCCGACGGCTGGGGCAGGAAGCCCCTGCTCCTGGCGGGCTGGCTCTACTACGCGGCTGTGTACGCGGGCTTCGCCTTCTTCGATTCCACGGCCGCCCTGATCGTCCTCTTCCTCGCCTACGGCGTGTACTACGGCCTCACGGAGCCGGTGGTCGGGGCCTGGGCCGCCGAGCTCTCGCCCGGCGGGCTCCGGGGGCGGGCGTACGGGTACTACCACGGGGCCGTCGGAGGCGCGGCCCTGCCGGCAAGCCTCCTCTTCGGGTTCCTCTGGAACGCTTGGGGGATGGAGGCCGCCTTCCTAACCGGTTCGGCCCTGGCGCTCGCCGCGTCGGGAGTGCTGCTGGGAGTGCCAGCCAAGAGCCGGGACCGGAGTAGAGGTACGGCGTGACACGCTGCCCGGGACTGCGCCTTATGGGAGTTATGGGATCATGGGAGTCATAGTAGCGTCCCATAACTCCCATAAAATCCCATGAATCCCATGACTGACGGCAGTGACTTCCTCCCTGCCGGTCCGTGGCACTACCGTCACTCCTTCCGGCCCTTCTTCTCCAGCGCCTTCCGCATGAGCTCGCCCAGAGAGGATGAGGCCGGCGCTTCTTCGTCGCTGTAGACGAGGCGCCCGCGGTCCTTCTCGGCGCCGCCGTCCACGTACTCGGCCAGGACGCTCCGGCTGTGGACGTCGTCGTGGCAGTAGACGCAGAGATTCTCCCAATTGCTCCCGTCCGGCGGGTTGTTGTGGTGGTTGCCGTCCCTGTGGTGGACGGTGAGCAGGTGCCGGTTCGTGTGGTCGAACTCCCGCCCGCACCGGCCGCAGACCATGCCGTGAATGGCCAGGGACTTCTCCCGGTAGTCCTCGCCCTTCGGCTTCTCCGTCCCCTTCTTGAGCTCCCGGATGACCTCCTCGGTCACGGGTTTCTCTCCCGCCGCCGCGGGCCGGACCGCCCGCACCGACCTGCCGCCCTTACGTCCGAAGCTGTAGCTGGGCATCTTCGTCTCCGTCGCTGGGTTGCCGATTCGTGGGCCATTGTAAAGCCTCGGGGCCGCGGAGGGGAGAGGCCGGAGTTCTGCGAATACCTGCGCTGGATTGAAAGAATGTGCTTACCTGCAACTGTATGCGCACCGATAAGCACTCCCGTCTGCGGCTTCTACCCGGCGCGGACGGTCTCGCGGTCGCCTTCGGCGCGAGCGCCGACCCGAACGGGAAACATTCGCCACGGGAGGGAAGAACGGTGGATATCGGGTCAACGAACGGCACTTTCCGGAAAAGAATGCGCCTGAGCTTCGGACTCATGATCGCGCTCATCGTCGCCACCGCGGGCGCCGGCTATCTCTGCATGGTCACCTTGAGCGGCGGGACCCAGAGGATCCTGGCGACCGACGCGCAATTGGGTCGCCACGCTGCCCGGGCCAAGGCGGCGGTCCTCGCCGCCCGCCGTTTCGAGAAGGACGTGTTCCTCAACCTCGAGTCGGCGGAGAAGGTGCAGGAGTACGCGAAGAAGTGGGAGAAGGCACGGACCGCCACGGAGGAAGAGGTTTCTGCCCTCGCGAAGACGACGGGGGAGGGGGAGAGGCGGTTCGTGGAGCTCTTCCGTCAGTCTGCCGCGGTATACGCGGCAGGGTTTCCCGAGGTGCTGAGAGACATCCGCCAAGGGAAGATCAAGACGGCTGCGGAGGGAAACGCGGCGATGCAGCCCTTCAAGGACGCCGCCCACTCGATGGAGGAGGCGTCGGAGCAGCTCGCTTCCATCGGCTACGCGCGGATGGAAGCGTGGGGAGCGGAACTCACGGCCGCCGGGCGCAAGGGGCTCCTGCTCTTCGCCGGCTTCTGCCTCGCGGCGCTGGCGGTGGCGGGGCTCACGGCCCATTGGCTCACGAGGAGCATCGCCGGCGTGGTGGTGGAGATCACGGCCGCCGCCGAGACCGTGGCGTCCGGGAGCGAGCAGATGAGCGCTTCCTCCCAACAGATCTCCGAGGGCGCCGCCCAGCAGGCCACTTCCATCGAGGAAGTCTCCTCGGCCATGGAGCAGATGAGCTCGAACATCCGGCAGAACGCCGAGAACGCCACGAACACGGAGCGGATCGCCCTCAAGGCGGCCGCCGACGCTCGGGAGGGCGGCGAGGCGGTGGCGGAGACCGTCACGGCCATGAAGCAGATCGCCGACAAGATCTCCATCGTCGAGGAGATCGCGCGGCAGACGACCCTGCTCGCGTTGAACGCCGCCAACGAAGCTGCCCGGGCGGGGGATCACGGCAAGGGTTTCGCCGTGGTCGCTTCCGAGGTCCGCAAGCTCGCCGAGCGCAGCCAGAGGGCGGCCGGAGAGATCACGGACCTGTCGGCCACGAGCGTCCGCATCGCCGAGAAGGCGGGCGACCTGCTGGCCCGAATCCTTCCTGACATCCAGCGCACCGCCGACCTCACCCAGGAGATCGGTTCGGCGAGCAGGGAGCAGGATGCGGGCGCCTCCCAGGTCAACCAGGCCATGCTCCTGCTCGACCAGGTCATCCAGCGAAACGCGGCGGGCGCCGAGGAGATGTCGGCGATGTCGGAGGAACTCGCGTCCCAGGCCCAGCAGCTCCAGGCCTCCATCGAGTTCTTCCGGATGGAAGACCAGAAGACGAGGGCGGTCTCCGCGACAGCGCGCCCGCGGGGGCGCGCCGAAGGGGCGGCGAAGAAGCCGGCCCTGGGCACCTCGAGCCGAGCGGTTCGGGAGCAGGGGCCCAGGCCGCGTCCCGGCACCGACGTGACCCTGCCGAAG
>JACRCS010001006.1 GCA_016218905.1 Deltaproteobacteria bacterium | reverse complement strand
TCCATTCCGACCGTCAGCTGACGCTCGCTCTCGTCAAGGAGGTCGAGATCATCGGAGAGGCCGCCGCCCGGCTTTCTGACGAGACGAAAGCGGCGATCCCCGGGATTCCGTGGGTCGACGTGATCGGGATGCGTAACCGGCTGGTTCATGTCTACTTCGACATCGACCTCGAACGCCTCTGGGACACCGTCCAGCAGGACCTGCCGCGACTCGCGGCGGAGCTGGATCGGGTCCTCGATCAGGACTGACGCGTGAAAGACGTAGCGATTCTCCTGAACGGAATGCGCGAGGCCGGGGTCATCCGAAACTACGCGCTTTTCGGGGCGATGGCGCAGGTCAGGTATACCGAGGCCGTCTCCACCTACGACGTGGACGTGCTCGTGGACCTGCCCGATCCGGAGCGAATGGACGCCCTTGGGCCGATCTACCAGTACTGCACTCGTCTCGGCTGGAAACCTGAGGGAGAGGCGGTCCGCGTCGGGGACTGGCCGGTCCAGTTCATTCAGGCTTTCAGCGTTCTGACCCGAGAGGCAATGGAGCAGGCTGACGAGGTTTCGTACGAGGGAGTGCCTTTCAGGGTCGTCCGACCGGATCACCTGGCGGCAATAGCCCTCAGCGTCGGGCGATTGAAGGACTACCACCGGGTCGTCGCCCTCCTCGACGCCGGAGTCGTTGACCGGGAGGCGATAGAACGACTCGCGGCGCGCCATGGCCTCACGGAGAAGTGGGCGGCCTTCAAGAGGAAGTTCCTCGATGAGTGATGCTGCCGCTGAGCTTGCCCGCCAGGCGGCCTGGCAGAAGGCGCGCCGCGACCTTCCGTGGCCCGAGAAGGTCCGAATGGTGCTGGTGATGCGCGAGTCGATCGCCGCGCTTCGGAGGACGTGGCCTTCGTCGCCGAGCAGCACGCCGACGGGGCACGGCCAGGCAGTCCGGGACGAACCCACAAAGTAGCCCCTCATCCCGACACCGGCCAAAGGTAGGCGAGGCCCACGGGCTCGAAGCGTGTGGCGTGGACCTCGAAGGAACGGCGGATTCGGTGCTCGGGGTGGACGGGGACGAAGCCGTCTTCGGCGAGACAAGAGAGGCGGACGAGGGTCTTCTCGGACGACGAACGGGCCGGGAGGGCCTCATCGACGCGATACGACCGCATTCGGACGCGCGCGAGCTGACAGGGGGCAGGAAGCCCCGCACGCTCGAGCTGCGATTCGGCCAACGAGCTGACCAGGTGACCTACCTCCTCCGCCGTGAGGTCGTCCGTGAAGGTGTCCGGACAGAGTAGTCGAACGGGCGCCCCGCGTCATGCCGGGAGATGCGGACTACCCGAAGGGACGAACCCGCCCCTCACAACCTAGGCTGCGCGAGGGACCCCTTTTTCCAACAGCACGAGGCACGAATACTCGAAATTGATGGGAATTCATCAGAAGCGCGGGGTCGCTCATCTCACCAGCCTGACCTGCACCCCTGCGGGGGTCTTCGCCCAGGCCGTATCGGACGTAAGGGTCGGGAGGCCGAGCTCTCGCGCGAGAGCCAGGCAGGCTCGGTCACCCAGGGAAAGGCCGGCCTTCTTCGTACCGGTGCGGAGGGCCCCTGCCGCCCACGCCGCCGCTTCGTCGAACGGACGGACTTCCAGCCCGAGTCCTCCAAGGGTGTCTTCCGCCTCGTCGCGGGGCATGCCGGCCTCCAGGAGCTTCCCGACGACCTCCGAGAGATTGACGGCGCTGACGACTGCATCCTCGAGGGTCTCGGCCACGACGGCGGCGCCGGGCTCGTCGTTGATGAGGACGAGGATCGCGGAGGCGTCGAGGACGACCCTACCCACGTTTCCACTCCGCCCGCCGTTCGGCGATCAACTCGTCGGCGAGTCGGCGCCCTGGCTGAACGTACTTGCGGACCCGCTCCTGGGCGAGCCTGACGGCTTCGCTCCGAGCCACTACGCGTAGCTCTCCGTCGGTAACGCGAAGGGTCACGGCCGCGCCGGGGAAGAGCCCCAGCTCCTTCCGCAGGGCGGCAGGAACGACGAGTCTGCCAGAACCGTCAATATGTGCCGATATTTCGTTCATCTGCCACCTCGGCTCAATTCTACCGCGCCCAGTAAAGCCTGCCGTGAAGGCGAATCGGCAACATTCGTTGCCGGTTTCGCGGTTAACCGGTAGCTTTCGTTACCGGTTTGGAGCCCGCTCCGCCCTCCTTATCCCGACACCGGCCAGAGGTAGGCGAGGCCCACGGGCTCCAGGCGCGTGGCGCGGACTTCGAAGGAGCGGCGGATGCGGTCGGGCTCGGAGGTCAGCTCGCGCTCCAGCTCTGTGAGGCGCCGCTCCCAGTGGCGGCGGTCGGCGGAGAGCTGGCGCTTCTCGTCTTCGGCGAATCCGAGGTCGAGCTGCGGGTCGGCGTGTTTCGCCTGCTCCTTCTCGATCCGCTCCTTCTGCGAGGCGAGGACGGCTCGCAGCTCGTCGGCCTCGCGGCGGCCGCGGTCGGCGAGCCGCTCCTTCACGCGGCGGAGAGTCTCTTCGCCTCTTTCGCGGAGGGCGGGGAGGAGGTCCGCCAAATCGTTCGCGGAGGTGGCAAGGAGGCGGGTGCGGGTCGATTCGGGGACGGGCGTGCCGCTGGCGACGAGGAGCGATTCTTCGAGGAGGGTGAGCGCCCGCTCTGCGGCCGTCTCGGCGTAGGGGCGGAGCGGGCCCTTGCGGGCGTCGGGCTCGACCCAGCGGGCGGCGAGGGCGATGACCTCGTCGTGGAGGCGCGCGGCGCCGTCTCCCCAGGCCGAGAGACGCCCGAGGAGGACGACGCGGGGGACGGGGTCGCGCGTCTGGGCGCAGCAAGCGCGGGAGAGGTCGTCGTGGACGAAGCCCTGCGAGAGGAAACGGCCGAGGAGACGCCGGGCGACGCGGTGCTCGAGGTGAAGGTGGACGAAGTCGTCGTCGAGGGTGCCGGGGTCGGCGAAGACGACGGGGCGCGGCGGGGCCTCGCGACGCCAGTCCCAAGGCTTCTCGTCCTTCTTGCGGCGGCGGCGAAGAGTGTCGAGGGTGCCGGCCCAGGAGGGATCGGCGCCAGCGCGCTGGTCGAGGGCCGGGAACGTGTAGGCCGGGTGCCCCTTGACGGTGGTGAGGATGAGCGGGTCGGCCTTCGAGAGCTCGAGCGAGGAGGAGAGCGCCTCGCGGAAGGCGTCTTCGTCGAAGCCGAGGGCGCGGCGGGAGACCTCCATCAGGCTGCGAAGGTCTTCGAGCTGGATGGCGAGGGCTTCCTTGCGCGAGC
>JACRCS010001005.1 GCA_016218905.1 Deltaproteobacteria bacterium | reverse complement strand
GGGCTCTTCTGCGCGAGTTTGCAGAGTACCGCGCCTCGAGCGCCCGTCGCCTCAAGCTCTTCCGCGTGGAGGCTGTGCGCGCCGGCTTCAAGCGCGCATGGTCCGACCGCGACTACGCCACCATCATCGCCGTCGCCGAGAAACTCCCCGACACCGTCCTCCAGGAAGACCCCAAGCTCCTCATGTGGTACGACCAAGCTGTAACCCGACTCGGGGACACATCATGACCCACGGCTTCGCGCATGATCCTTACCGATCCGCCACCGAACTACGAGAGCAATTGGCTTCCGAGAAGCGGCGGCTAGGCATCTTCCTCGGAGCAGGCACATCGATGTCGGTCGGAATTCCCGGAATCGAGGAGCTGACCTCACGCGTCGAAAACGCCCTGTCCGATACACAGAAAGCTCAATTCGCGACGATTCGCTCTGCCCTTGCCGGGAAGCCCAACGTTGAGCACGTACTGAGCCGGGTTCGACTATGTCGCGAGTTCCTGGACAACGATCCAAAGCGGGCCTTGGAAGGCCTGACTGCGGCCTCAGCACAGGGGCTGGATGCAGCGATCTGTGGGGCCATCGCCGATGTGGTGCGAGTTGAGCCCCCTAGAGGCATGCACCCTCACGTCATTCTTGCGCAGTGGCTCCATGCCATACACAGGAACCGGACCTTTCCGGTGGAAGTGTTCACTACGAACTACGACCTACTCCTCGAGCGCGCGATGGAGGCAGTAGGGCTCCCCTTCTTCGACGGTTTCGTGGGGTCCGTCCAGCCCTTCTTCTCCCCGGAAGCTGTAGATGGCGATGACACAAGGTCTCTTGACTCCGTGTGCCCGCCACGGGCATGGACACGGCTATGGAAGCTGCACGGCTCGATCGGCTGGCATCTCCGACAGGACACCCCTGCGCAACGTCCTCGTATCACCAGGCTTACTGATCGGGAGCTTGGCGCTGGCGAGGAGCTGATGGTCTTTCCCTCTCGCGAGAAGTACGCAGACTCCCGGAGGCTGCCCTTCTTAGCCCTGCAAGACAGGCTGCGCCACTTCATTGGTTCAGGTGAGGTGTTGCTGCTAGTTGCGGGCTACAGCTTCTCGGACGAGCACATCAACGAAATCCTGCTCCAAGGCCTCCGGTCGAATAACCGCCTAGCTATTGACGCCTTGGTCTACGGCGAGGAAGGACCCTCGGGACCGTCCAATAGGCAACTGCCGGATCGCACAGCGATCCTCGGCCAGCAGTATCGGAATCTTGCCGTCCTCGGGCCAGACAAGGCCGTTATTGGTGGGCTAATAGGTCCGTGGTCCAAACCAAGCCGAAAACCCCCGGAAGGCGAGCAGTGGTCTTTCTGGGATGATGCCTCAAGCTCCTTTGCTCTAGGGGACTTTCAGAGTATGGCTCGGTTCTTTGAGCGTTTCATCGGATTCCGCCAACCAACGTCGGGGTTGGCCGTTGATGGTCTGGGGAACCAGGCCACTGCGGGGGAGGACCGACCTTGAACACCGACGCGACATTCCTGGGCAGCGTCAAGCGGGTGATCGGCGCCAAAGTAATGGTCGAGGTCTGCAAGGACATCCCCTCAGCGAACCCGATTATCGATGGTCGCGTTCACAGGCTCGGCCAAGTGGGGTCTTTTGTCCGAATCCCCCTTGGTTTCTTGAACGTATTCGGCGTCGTGTCGATGGTTGGCGCATCAGAACTCACTCGAGATGAGCTTCTCCCAGGCGTGGTTCCTTCTGGCCAGCGCTGGATTGAAGTGCAGCTCGTCGGGGAGAGCTTTGGCCGAGAAGGGTTTCAGCGCGGGGTCTCGGTCTTCCCAACTCTCGATGACGAGGTCCACATCGTGACGCAACAGGATTTGGCTGTGATCTATGGCACGTCGAGCTCGTCAATGATCGAGATCGGCAGCCATTCCGCGTCTGAGAGCCTCCCTGCGGCAATCGACATCGACAAGATTGTTACTCGCCACGCCGCTATCCTTGGGTCGACGGGCAGCGGGAAATCGAATACCGTTGCCTGCTTCCTAAGAGCTTTGACTGGGGGCAACTTCCCAAACGCCAGGGTTGTTGTGGTCGATCCCCACGGTGAGTATGGCGCCGCTCTTGGTAACTGTTCACGGGTGTTTTCCATTGGAGACAAGCAGAATCCCCTGTTCATTCCTTACTGGGCGCTCTCCTTCGATGAGCTGGCATGGTTCCTCGTGGATCGCAAGTCAGCGTCCGAGACTCTGCAGGATTCAGCGCTCCGTGAGAGGATTTTCGAGGATCGACGAGATCACTGCCCCAGCCTCCGGGCAGCCGCCGTCTCTGTGGACCAGATCACGGTAGATTCGCCGGTGCCGTTCTCGATCAGGAATCTCTGGTACTACTTTGATCGCAGAGAACGTGCAACCTACGAAGACATGGGAAGGACGCAAGAGGCCCTTGTTCGGGAAGGCTCGGCCGACAATCTCGTGTCGGCGCAGTTCAAACCGCCGGGTGCAGGAAGCAGCGCGCCGTTCAAACCGACCATGTCGCTCAACATGGGACCGATGGTGAGCAGAATCCTCGGCAGACTCAAGGACAGGAGATTCGACTTCCTACTTTCGCCCGGCGAGTACGACGGTCGCAAGAAAGACATCCACGATCTGCTGGCCGAATGGGTTGACCATGAGCACCCGATCACTGTCTTGGACCTGGGAGGCGTACCACCCGAGGTAACCGATCTGGTGGTCGGGGTCCTCTGTCGAATCCTATTCGAGGGCATGTTCTGGGGTCGGGATCTGCCCGGGATGGGCAAACAGCGGCCACTTCTCATCGTGTTTGAGGAGGCGCACTCCTACCTTCCCCGTGGGGGCTCCGCGCAGTTCGTCGCAGGCTATGCGGGCCGTTCGGTGCGCCGGGTATTCAAGGAAGGCCGAAAGTACGGCGTAGGAGCCGTCATTGTTAGTCAACGTCCATCGGAGTTGGATGAGACAATCCTCTCTCAGTGCGGGACTTTCTTTGCGCTCAGGCTCTCAAACTCAGACGATCAGAGTAGGGTGAAGAGCGCAGTCCCTGATGCTCTCGCGGGGTTGATTGATCTCCTGCCAGCACTTCGCACCGGCGAGGCGCTCGTTCTTGGGGAGGCGATCCAGATCCCCAGCCGCATCCGCTTTCCCTTGATGGAACCACGGCCGCGAAGTAATGACCCGCTGGTGGCGAAGGAGTGGGCGAGCCGGCGGGTTCTTAGTCCACGCTACGACGAGGCCGTAACTGCCTGGCGGCGCCAGAGCGTAGCCATTTCAGGGCTTGGGGCTACTCCGCCCGGAGGGACCGAGGATGGAACGAACCCCAGTTCAGTCGAGTAACTTGGCCTCGGTGGGCTACGATGAAGCAACAGCCACGCTCGAGGTTGAGTTTCAAGGGAGCGGAGTCTACCAGTACTTCGGCGTGGCGGCCTTCGTCTTCGAGGGCCTCATGAGCGCAGGGTCAAAGGGGAGTTACTTTGACCAGCATGTGAGGAGGGCTGGCTACCCGTACCACAGGGTGGGCTAGGGAGTTGCTCGTGCCAGATGCATCGAGCTGGAGGTGGAGCAGACGGCACAATCAGCCTTGCATGGTGCTTGGCATTGACATGGTGTGGGGTGCAACCACCGCCACTATTTGGCTTCCTTTGAGCAACAGTATCGTTAGACTGCCCAGCAGTGACTTGGATCTCTCCCATCGCCCGGAAAGCCAGCCCAGTGGTTCGCCCACAACGTGCTTGGTCGCGGCGGCACGGGTAGCCGACGCGCTTTCCCGTGACGACATCCTCGCTCCCATCGAATCCTCGCTCATTCCGTTGCCTCACCAGTTCCACGCTTTGGCCCGCGCCATTTCGTCCGACCGCATGCGGTTCCTCCTCGCGGACGAAGTTGGGCTCGGGAAGACCATCGAGGCAGGGCTCATCCTGCGGGAGCTGAAGCTCCGGGGGCTCGTCAAGCGTGTGCTCGTCGTGGCGCCGAAGGGGATTGTCACCCAGTGGGTGAGTGAGATGCGCACGCACTTCGGAGAGCAGTTCCGTCTGGTTCTTGCAGAGGACTTCGCCGCGTATGGGCGGTTTGCGCCGGGTGAGAACCTCTGGCGGGCGTTCGATCAGGTGGTCTGTCCCCTCGACACGGTGAAGCCGGTCGAGGCGCGCCGGGGGTGGTCAACCCGGGCGCTTGAGGCGCGCAACCGGGAGCGCTTCGAGGACCTGATCGCGGCCGGGTGGGACCTGGTGATCGTGGACGAGGCGCACAAGCTGGGTGGGAGTGCCGAGGACGTGGCCCGACACCGGCTCGGACAGGCTTTGGCGGCCGCCACACCGTACCTGCTGCTGCTGTCGGCGACACCCCATCAGGGGAAGACCGATGCGTTCTGGCGGCTGCTCGCGCTGATCGACCCGCTGGCGTTCCCGGACGAGGACAGCGTGACCCGTGAGAAGGTGCGCGAGGTGTGCATTCGCACCGAGAAGCGGCGTGCGGTCGATGCGGACGGCTCGCCGCTCTTCAAGCCCCGGGTGACCCGGCTCGAGGCCGTCGCATGGCAGCCACAGCACGAGCTTCAGCGACAGGTCTACGAGGCGGTCACGGAGTACGTGCGCCACGGGTACGACCGTGCGATCAGAGAGCGGCGGAGCTACCTCGCGTTTCTGGTGCTGCTCATGCAGCGGCTGGTGACCTCGTCCACAAGAGCGATTCGTGTAGCCCTGGAACGACGGCTCACGGTCCTCGATGCCGAGCCCGAGCAGCTTGCGTTGTTTCCGTCGATCCCGATTCCGGAGATCGAGGAGCTCGATGGTCAGGAGCAGCTCGACCTCTTGGCGGACGCCCCCGTCTCGCCGATCGAGAGTGAGCGCACGGAGGTGGCCTGGCTGCTGGAGCTGGCCCGGCGGGCTGAGTCGGCCGGGCCCGACGCGCGGGCTCAGGCGCTGCTCGAATGGCTCTACCGGCTGCAACGCGAGGAGGGGGACCCGGACCTGAAGGTGCTGGTCTTCACGGAGTTCGTGCCAACCCAGGGGATGCTCCGTGACTATCTGGCCGCTGCCGGCTTCAAGGTGGCCTGCCTGAACGGGAGCATGGATCTGGAAGCGCGGCAGCGGGTGCAGGACGAGTTTGCCGGGGACGCCCACATCCTCATCTCCACCGACGCCGGGGGCGAGGGGTTGAACCTCCAGTTCTGCCACGTGGTCGTGAACTACGACCTGCCATGGAACCCGATGCGGATCGAGCAGCGCATCGGGCGGGTGGACCGCATCGGGCAGCGGTACCCCGTCCGCGCGATCAACTTCGTCCTTCGCGACACGGTGGAGCACCGGGTGCGGGAGGTCCTGGAGGAGAAGCTCGCGGTGATCTTCCAGGAACTGGGCGTCGACAAGACGGGAGACGTTCTGGACTCCACGATCGCCGGGGCGATGTTCGAGCAGGTCTTCGCCGGGGCGATCCAGGCGCCCGACACGATTGACGCGGCTGTGGCCGCGCTGGCCGAGCGTCTGCGTGCCGAGGCAGCGGCGACCCGGTCCGCAGCGGGCCTTCTTGGAGGTGGCGAGGTCTTGGACACCGCGAGCTGGCAGCGGGTCATGGCCCATCCGTTGCCTTTCTGGGTCGAGCGCATGCTGGTCTCCCACCTCCGGGCCAGCGGCGGAGAAGCCGAGCGGCGCGACGGGTGCTGGTGGCTGCGCTGGCCGGACGGGCACGAGATGCGCCGTGTCGTGTTCACCGCCAAGGAGGCACAGGAGCTGCGCGGCGCGACGCACCTCACGCTAGAGGAGCCCAGCGTGCGCGAACTGGTGGGCCAGCTGCCGCGCTTCGTGCCGGGCCAACCGATTCCGGCTGTCACACTCCCAGGTCTGCCCGATGGGGTAAGCGGGCTCTGGTCGCTGTGGCGCATCGTCTTGCACGCCGGCGAGACCGAGCGACAGCGCATCCTGCCGCTGTTCGTCCACGACGACCGCCGGGTGCTGGCACCGACGGCTCGCTTCATCTGGGACGCCCTGATCGAGAAGGACGCCGAGGTCGCGCCCTGCCTGGAGGGGGACGCGGCGGCAAACGCACTCGCCGAGCTGAGCCGGCTTGCCGAGGAGCACGGGCGCCCAACATGGGACGAGCTGGTCATCGACCACAAGCGTCGTCTCGATCGAGAGCGGGAGAAAGCCGATGGCGCCTTTGCAGCTCGCCGCCGCGCCATCGAACGCATCGGACTTCCCGCCGTCCGCGCCCACCGCCTTCGACAACTGGACGAGGAGGAGGGCACGGAGCTGGCAAGGCTGCATGCGGCTGAGTCGTGCCTGCCCGAGCTGGTGCCGGTGGTGGTTGTGCGAATCTCCAGGGGGTCCTGTGACGCCGGCTGAGCTTGCGATCCGCGACTACCTCGTCGAGAGAGGGCAACGAGCCCTCTCTCGACCACCAGGGCCAGTGGTGTTCACCGAGGGAAAGTACGCCAACAGTGACGCCGACGATTTGCTCAACGACCTCTCGACGTTCCCACACGCCTTTCTGATCGCGTGTGTCTGCGACCGCCAAGTTGACGCCGGCATCGCATGGCTCGTGCCGCATCGGCTGCGGCACCGTCTTGATGGTGCATTCGACCTTGAGACGTTGGCCGGGCTCACAACCGATCGCATCCAGAGTCTGTTCGAGGAAGAGCCGAAGATCCACCGGCTGTGGAAGCGAATGCCGGGCCTCGTGCATGCGGCGATTCGGCGGGTCGCCGGGGTCTACGGGGGCGATGCGGCCAGGATCTGGGCTGGGAACCCGGACAGTGCTCTGTTGGTCTATCGGTTGCTGGAGTTCGACGGTGTGGGGCAGAAGATCAGCGCGATGGCTGCAAACATTCTCGTGCGCGACTTCCACGTTCCTGTGCGCGATCGGCAGTCACTCGACATCCCAGTCGACACTCACATCAAGAGGTTGTTCCGCCTCCTTGGGCTGGTTTCCGCCAGTGGTTCAGAGAGTCAGGTCGAGCTGAGGATCATCTTCAAGGCTCGAGCACTTCACCCCGAGTACCCAGGGATACTGGACCTGCCACTGTGGGAGCTGGGCCGGTCGACCTGTCGTGCCGGCGCCCCCAACCGCGGCGTCTGTCCATTGCGGGATTGGTGCGCCCACGCCCAGGAGGGCGACCGATGACGACCTGGCGGGAGTCCGTGCTCCAGCAGTTCACGCCGGAGGTGGCGCGCCTGACGTTGGTAGCAGACCCCGACGGGTTGCTTCTCGACGAGGGAATCAGCCAGGGAATTCGCGAGCGGGGCTTCGACATCATCGAGTTCGACGACCACGTGGCCTTCCGCTATGCGTACGAGTCGAAGTACCGCGGAGCCTGGGACCGCGGGGAGGCGACGGATCTCGTAGTGGTGCTGCGGTCCGGTTTCGCCGACCTGGCGTCGCTGCCCTACGACCTGTTGCAGGCCGGACGTCGCCTGGCCTTCAGTCTGGGTGAGCTGTTTCCGAATCTTTGTACGTGGGTCGTGGCAGCCCTCAATCCTGCCGACCTCGACAACCTGTGGGCCGCGCAGGCGCAGTACACGCCGGGGAGCCTCGGCGAGAACGCCACCAAGGACTTCGTTCTCCGGCACGTTTTCGAGGTAGCCCCAGAGCTGATCACCAAGCCTTCGGATCTGCTGCGCGTGCTGCTTCGCCGGCACTACCGGCAAGTCCAAATTCCGGCCGTGTTCGACAGTCGGTTGATCTCGCTGCTTCGCCAGGCGGGGCACTTCGGAACCTGGCCCCTCGACCGCATCGTGTCGGATCGCGCCACCTTCTTCCGATTCCTGCAAGAGCGCTGGCCGGCTTTCGTCGGAAGCCTCCGTTCCGGCCAAAAGGGTGTGTCCGAGCCGACACCTCGCTACGACGTCGAGCTGGACGGGCCGATGTTGCTGCCTTTCGACCACGACGACGTGCGTGTGTACGTGGATAACCTCTTCGCCGAGGGTCTCCTCACCCCCATCGACCACCCGGCCGCGCCGGCTCTGCGCGGGCACTGGGCCGGTGCCGGGCTGATCTCCGACCCAACGGGGGACGCGGCGCGTCGGCTGGGAAACCTGCTGGGGGCCATTCGAGAGACGCTGCCGGGCGATGAGGCTCGACACCACGAGTGGCTCTCGTTTGCACTTCGGTGGGCACAGCTCAAGCTCGTTGCGCACGGAATACCGGGAGAGGCTCTTGCCGGGCACGAGCAGGGCTTGGCGGAGCTGACGTCACTGGCCGAGAGCGCCTTTCTGTCGTGGGTGCTCAAGCGGTACGCCGGCCTGCATAGCCAGCCGGCCCGACCGCCGGTGATGGTTCACCACGTAGCTCGAGCGCTTGCATTCGAGCGCGACGAATCGGGCGCCAAGATCGCGCTGGTTGTCGTGGACGGCCTGGCCATGGATCAGTGGCTGGCGCTCCGTGCAGCACTGCTGGTCCGCGACCCGGCCTGGCGGTTCACAGATGGGGCGGCGTTCGCCTGGATTCCGACGCTCACGTCGGTGTCCCGGCAGAGCATCTTCGCGGGACGGGCGCCTCTCTACTTCCCGGGCAGCATTCTCACCACCGACAAGGAAGCGCAGCTCTGGACGCAGTTCTGGGCCGACCATGGGCTCGGTCCCGCGGACGTGGGGTACTTGAAGTCCCTTGGCGAGCTTTCGTCGCTGCCAAGGGTGCGGGACACCCTTAGCCGACCTGGCTTCAAGGTGGTGGGGCTGGTGGTCGACACCGTCGACCGAATCATGCACGGGATGGAGCTGGGCAGCCGAGGAATGCACGGTCAGATCCGCCAGTGGGTCGAGGAGGGCTTTCTGGCCGGGCTCTTCGCGCTACTGCTTGGTTCGGGGTTCCGGGTCTTTCTGACCAGCGATCACGGCAACATGGAGGCCGTTGGGTGTGGGCGACCGGCAGAGGGAACCCTCGCCGACGTGCGCGGCGAACGGGCTCGCATCTACTCGGCCCCGGCCCTGCGCGAGATCACCGCTGGCAAGTTCCCTTCTGCCACCGTCTGGCCGGGTGCGGGCCTTCCACAAGGTGTCCATGCGCTGCTCGCGCCGCCAGGTCGTGCGTTCACCACTGAAGGGCAACGGGTTGTGGCCCACGGAGGGATATCGATTGCGGAGGTGATCGTGCCGTTCGTTGAGATCGAGAGGTGCGGCACGTGAGCCGGTTCGACGAGATCGGGATGAGCCAGCGGGTCCGTTTGGAGTGGTTCGAGCACACGGCCCAGCTCGTTCTGGCAGGGCTTGTGCGCGCCGAGATCGAGGCGGAGCTCAAGACGTTGCTCAAGGACAAGCTCTCAATCGGCGGAACGGCGGTGCGCGGTAACCGCGAGAAAGTCATCACTATCCTCCTCAGGACCTGGGTTGACGTCGACGAGGATCTGGAGCCCCTTCACCTTGACGGCTTGCAGTTGCTTCGTGACTTGCCTCTTCCCGACCGTCTCGTAGTGCACTGGGGGATGGCCATGGCGGCCTACCCGTTCTGGGGCCAGGTGGCAGAGACCGTAGGTCGCTTGCTGCATTTGCAGGGGAACGTGGGTGCCGCCGAAGTGCAGCGCCGCATGCGGGAGCTACGCGGCGAGCGGGAAACCGTCGCCCGCGCGGCGCGCCGGGTTCTCCGGGCCTTCAATGACTGGGGCGTGCTCGTCGACTCGGCCAGGAAGGGAACCTACCGCGCCTCGTCGCAGGTGGAGGTCGAGCAACCCGGGCTCGCTGCATTCCTGGCCGAAGCGTGGCTCCGTGGCTCGGGAGCCAAAGCAGCGCCAGTGAACTCGTTGCTTGGCTCACCATCGCTGTTCCCGTTTTCTCTCGAGCCGACTGCTCTCGCAGCACTCGCTCGTCACCCCCGCCTCGAAGTCTACCGGCACGGCGGCGACGAGCAGGTCTTCGGGCTTCGCGAGCAGGGGTAGCGTAAGCCTCACCGGCCAGCACAGGACGACGTCGGGGTCGGTCGCGCCCCGCGCCAGGCGCGCGGATAGAAACCTCCTACTTCTTGCCCAGTGGCAGCGTTGTCGTGAGATCGGCGGGCGGGCTGTGGGCGTGGTGGAAGGCAGCAGACCCCTCGTCGCTCGAGCTCCTCGGGGTGACAGCACGCAGGAAGGCCCACGCTTTCCTGGTCGCTGTCGTCATGGCATGGCGATGGGCTTGGGGACCCTTATGTCTGCACCGCTCGGGAAGTTGACCAGGCCAACGGTCGGTGAGTTGACCACCTTTGGCGGATTTCAGTGTAGAGCATCGGTCGGGGTGTGACCCAGGGTCACCTGGGTTTTCGTGGTCCCTCCTCCTCTTGAAGAGAGGGGCGCTGGCGCCCCTCGTAGGCGAAATCCCAGCCGGAGCGGGTCGCGGGGTCAAGGACGCACAGCGCCGCGCAGCGGGCGGGCGAAGCCCGATCCTTGAGGCCGCGACCCGCGGAGGCTCGCCGTTGCCGTTGGGGGTCGGCCCGCAGTGCGTGGCGTCTTCGATCCTCACGAACGCTTCCTCCGCTGTGTCCGGTAGGACGGTCCCTTCGTCGTGAGGATGTGGGCGTGGTGACCGAGGCGGTCGAGCAGGGCGGTGGTGAGCTTCTCATCGCCGAACACCTGCACCCACTCGGAGAACGCCAGATTGGTCGTAATCAGGGTGGAGCACCGCTCGTGTCGCTCAGAGAGCAGGTTGAACAGCAGCTCGCCGCCAGTGCGGTCGAAGGGGACGAAGCCCAGCTCATCCACGATCAACAAGGCGGACCGTTCGATCCGCTGATGGATCCGCCCGAGGGTGCGGGCGTCGCGGGCCTCGAGCAGACTGCGCACCAGCTCCGCCGCGCGGATGAACGTCACGCGGAACCGCCGGCGCGCGGCCTCGATGCCGAGGCCGATGGCAAGGTGGGTCTTGCCCGTCCCAATGGGTCCTGCAATGACAATGTCCTCGGCCTTCTCGAGGAAGCCACAGGTCGCAAGCTCGGCGATCTTCGGACGGGAGATACCGGACAGCGCCTCCCAGTCGAGCTGGTCGAGCGTCTTGGCATCGGGGAAGCGAGCCTCCCGGACACGGCGCATGGCGGTGCGGTCCGCTCGCGAGCGCAGCTCGGCGTCGAGCACCTCCTTGAGGAAGTCCTCATACGGCCAGCCACCATCGCGGGCTTGGCGGGCGAGCGCCGGATACTCCTGGGCGATCCCGGGGAGCTTCAGCGCTTTCAACTGCTCGGCCAGGATGGCCTCTCGTACGGCGGCGCTCATGCGCCACCTCCGGCGAGAAGCCAGTCGTAGTCGGCAGCGCGGCCCGACTCGACGTGATGTCCCGCCAGCGCTGCGGGCACCGAGATGGATGGAGGAGCCAGCGGCTCCCGGGTCAGTGTCAGTGCTCGCAGGTCGGCTGTCCCTGCACAAAGGGCCGCCTCGAGTGCCTGGCTCACGGCGTCCTCGCCATGATCGACGATCGCCGCCAGCACCTTGGCCAGGGCCCTGGCGCCGTCCCGCTCTCCATGCGTCGCGACCAGCAGCGCCCACAGCTTGCCGTACGGCTCCCCCAGCTCGGCCAGCAGCTCCGGCGCTACCTGGCGGACCGCCTGCGGCTTACGGCCGAGCTCCCGCAGGTAGTGCCGGTAGCGGACCTCTTTGGCTCGTGGCTGGCGCTTGGGTAAGACGATCTGCTCGCCGAAGCAAGTGATACGGATGTCCTCGACACCCACGTACGCCTTCGCCTCAAGCCGCGCCCACGGCGACGGCACCGAGTACGTCGCACCGTCGATCCGGACGAGCGCTTGCTTGGAAACAGAAACGAGCTCGAAGCGTCGTGGCTCGAAAGGACACTCCGGCAGCGCTCGCAGAAGCGGCCGCTCCTGCTCGAAGCGATCGAGGGTGCTCTGACCCTCGGCGTCGAGCTTGACCGCGGCGGCGTGATCGAGGGCGCCGAGGAGATCCTCCGCAATCAGGCGCAGGCTCTCACCCTGCGGCACGGGGGTGAGGTGCTGCAGCCGGATCCCTTTCCCGCGCCCCTCGACGCCACCTTTGTCGTGGCCTTCGCCAGGCCGCGCGAAGCACGGCTCGAACAGGTAGTGGCTGGAGAGTGCCACGAAGCGGTCGGTCAGCTCCCGCTCCACCCAGACGATCCGCTTGACCGCGGAGGAGAGGTTGTCATAGACGATCCGCCACGGGACTCCACCGAGGTGGGCAAACGCGCGGACGTGGCCATCGAGAAAAGCGAGCTGGTCGCAGCTCCCGTAGATCCAGGCAAAGTCCCGTCCCGAGTACATCAGCCGCAGGACGAACTTCCACGCCTTGCGCACCATCCCGGCGACCTCGACGGTGACCTCGAAGAAGTCGACCTGGGCCTCGTCCCCGGGGCGGTGGACGAGAGGGATCATGACTTCCGAGCGCTGCCGCCGTCGCTCGGCGAGCACCTGCCGCACGGTGGTGATGCCGGTGCGGTATCCCTCCTCGATGAGCTGCCGATGCACACGCGTCCCGGTGATCCGCTGCTTGGCCGTGGTCCGGGGACCCCACTCCTCCATCAGCTCCCCGATCCGCCTCGCGATCCGCTCGAGCACCGGCCTCGGCCGTGGGCCGGTCGCCAGCCGCACCGGCTCCGAGGTCCCGAGGTACTTGCGCACCACCTGCCGACTGACTCCCAGCTCCCGCGAGACTCTCCTGATGGAGAACCCCTCGACCAACACCTTGTGCCGAATGACGTGTACCCGATCCATCCTCAGCATCCTTCCTCCGGTCGCTTGCCGACTCGCGGCAAACTACCGGACCCCTGCCAAGGGTGGTCAACTTTCCAAACGGTGGGTGGTCAACTTTCCGACCGGTGAGTGCACCCTTACCCTGGCCCGCTCCCGCACGCGGGAGAGGGGACCTGTACGGAGCGGGCTCGCTGCGCTCGCCCTGGCATGGCCCCACGAGCCGTGCAGGGTGGGGCTCGATCAGGGGCGATTGGGGATGGGCCGCGCCGGGCGGGCGGCCTCGGGGCGGGGTCTGCGATGGAGGTGGGCCTGGGGCTTGGGGGAAGGCAGGAGACGCCTCGTCGCTCGGGCTCCTCGGGGTGACAGCGGCGAGGAGCTGCCATGTCCGGTTGGCGGCACGTCGGATTACCTCGGAGTCGCGTGGCCGTTCACACTCGGATACCGGCGGTGGGGTACGAGTTGACAGCGGCCCGACCGGGACCCAGGATCGACGGGGAGGGGGCGGCCATGCACGACGACCCGAAGCACAAGCCTCGAGAGGGCGCGAGCGACGACGAGCAGGCGCCCCTCGCGAAGGTGCTCCCGATGTACCTGAGCGGGCGCGTGGTGGACGAGAACGGTGAGTTCATGGGGCACATCAGCTATCGGCGCGGCCTGCCACGCCACCTGTGGCCGACGCCCGAGCAACAGCGGGAGCAGATGCGCTCGTTGCAGAGGTTGCTCGCCACGAAGGACGAGGATTCCGAGCGGGGGTGCCCGGTGGGTCCGAGCGCTGGGGTCGACCGACCCGGCACGAAGGGCTCGTAGGGGCGCCGCCCGAGGAGGACCAGGCTCGTCGCGGCGCCGGCACGGCGCGGCATTCCCGAGACCGTGGT
>JACRCS010001004.1 GCA_016218905.1 Deltaproteobacteria bacterium | reverse complement strand
TGCGCGCCTACGTGCGCGACCTGATCGAGCTCTTCCAAGGTCAGGGCCTGCTCCTCTGCCCCGGCTGTGACGCGCCGATGAACGCGAAGCCCGAGAACATGCGCGCCTTCGTCGCCGCGGGGCACGAGTTCGGGAACTCTACCTAACGAATGCTAGGCACTTCCTTCCTTGCGGGGAGGCGTCTCCGGCCACCGCGCCGGAGCTCCCGCCCCGGATGCTTCGGCAGCGTATTGTGGGATACAAACGTCGGTGCATACACGCGATTGGCGGAATGCAGGGCAATATCCTCCCATGGCGGATCTATCTCGTCCCCCGGTTGGCCTACCCGTCGCTCACCCAAAACGCTGTTTACCCCTTGACACCCGCCCTTTCGCTTGTCATCGTTCCCTAACGCTTGTTAGGTCGTGTCCATCCGGAAAGTGCCTTTCGGATGGAGTCGTCGGTCTTCAGCTGGTCGACCGATCGAGGGGCTCGCCGGGATGGACAAGTACCAGGAGATCATGCAGGTCTCTGCCCGGGTGTTCTTCGAGAAGGGCACCGAGCGGACGACCATGCGTGAGCTGGCCGGCGCCCTGAGCCTCACGACCGCCGGTCTCTACCACTACATCAAAGACAAGGAAGACCTCGTCCAGAAGGTGGAGGCGTACGCCTTCCACAAACTGCAGGAGGCGCTCTTCACGAAGCACTCCTGGAGCAAGGACCCGCAGAAGCGGATCAGACAGTTCATCGATAATCTGGTCGGACTGGTCCTCGACCACCCGGAGATCTACTCGATCGTGCGTGAGAGGGCGATCTTCCGTACCGAATTGACGGATTTGAGCAGGCTCAGACGAAAGGAGTTCATCAACTACACGGTAGACTCGTTGATCCGGATGAAGCACGACGGGCCCGGAGACGACGAAGTAACTGAAGAAGTCGACGTCGTGGTGGGCGCGTTTTCACTGATCGGTATCATCAATTGGCTCCCGCTCTGGTATGACCCGGACGGAAGGATCAAGAGAGATCAGCTGGTGGATGCGATCGCCAAGATCTTTTCCAGGTGGCTCTACCGTCCTGCCGAAAGGCCGCGTCACCGGAGCTCGAAGGTCCCCGAGGAGCTTCTGATCGACCCCGCGTAGGACCGCCAGGCGGCACCGCAGCCGCCGGCCGTCCCGGATGCGTTCTCCCGGCAACGAGGAGTCGCGATGTGGGAGTCGAACGACATTCCAGGAGGGCTTGATGAGCTATGCGATCGGAATCGATATGGGAGGCACCTTCGTCGACGCGGTTCTTCTCGACAAGGTCACCGGCGAGCTGCGGGTCCAGAAGGCGCCGTCCACCCCGGCGAGGCCCTTCGAAGGCATCATGAACGCGGTCCGCCTGCTCGCGGACCAGATGGCCCTCCCCGTCCAGGAGCTCCTGGCGGAGACGCAGGAGATCATCCACGGCACGACGGCGCTCGACAACGCGTTCATCTCCCGAACGCTCCCCAGGGTCGGCCTGATCACGACCAAGGGCTTCAAGTGGACGCTGCCCTTCATGCGGGGCGGCATCCCCTTCACCGACGATATCCGCTCGGCCCAGAAGGCCGGCACGGGGAGGGAGACGGCCTGGGTGCCCCCCTTCCTGATCCGGGAGGTGCGCGAGCGGATCGATTATCGGGGCCGGGAGATCTCGCCCTTGAACGGCCCGGACGTCGAGGAGGCGGTGCGCGAGCTGGTGGCCCAGAAGGTGGAGGCGATCGCCGTCTGCCTCCTCTGGAGCTTCAAGAATCCGGCCCACGAGCTCGCGATCGAAGAGCACGTGCGGCAGCATCACCCCGACGTCTTCGTGTCGATCTCGAGCAAGGTCATGCCGGTCATGCGCGAGTTCGAGCGGACCGTCACGACCGTGCTGAACTGCTTCCTCACGACGACGATCGAGCCGTACCTGCGGTCGCTCACCGACGAGCTGCGACGGAACCGGTACGGCCGCTCGATCTTCCTGATGCAGTCCTCCGGCGGCGTCATGGCCACCGGCGACCGCCAGCAGCCCTTCGTCTTCGCGTGGAACTCGGGGCCGAGCGGCGGCGTGAAGGGCGCGGAGTTCGTCGGCGGCCTCAAGGCCCAACGGGACATCCTCTCCCTCGACATGGGCGGAACGAGCACGGACGTCAGCCTGATCATGGACGGGGCGCCCCAGATGGTCAGCCGCCCCGAGATCCACGGCTACAGCGCGGTCCTGCCGATCCTCGACATCACCTCCATCGGAGCGGGCGGCGGCAGCATCGCCTGGGTCGACTCCGGGCCCACCTTGCGGGTGGGGCCCCGCAGCGCCGGGGCGAACCCCGGGCCCGCGAGCTACGGGCTCGGCGGCGAGCTGCCGACGGTCACCGACGCCGACGTCTTCCTCGGCTACATCAACCCGAGCTTCTACTGGGGCGGGAAGATCGCGCTCCGGAAGGACCTCGCGGCCGGCGCGATCTCGAGGCTCGCCGGCGAGCTCCGGATGGACCCGATGGAAGTGGCGGCGGGCATTCAGCGGGTCTGCCACTCCAACATGATCAACGCCATGCGCCTCGTGACCATCGAGAAGGGCTACGACCCCCGCCGCGTCCTGATGATGAGCTTCGGGGGGGCGGGCCCGACCCACAGCGCCTTCCTGATGGACGCCCTGGGCATCGGCCAGAACCTGATCCCCTTCACGGAGACCGCCCACTCCGCGTTCGGCTTCCTCACGTCCAACATACGCTATGACTACTCCCTCACCGAGCCGACGCCGGTGCCCTGCAGCCCGGCGGCCGTCGGCTCGCTCTTCGAGCGTCTCGAGCGGACCGGGGCGGAAGCGCTGGCCCGGGCCGCGGTTCCGCCGGAGAAGCGGTTCTTCCTGCGCTTCGCCGAGCTCCGCTACCGGGGGCAGGTGTGGGAGGTCATCGTGCCCGTACCCTCGGGCACCCTCGACGACGAAGCCGTGGGCCGGGTGGTCGACGCGTTCGAGGCGCGCTACCAGGCCCTCTACGGGGAGGGCACCGCGTGGAGGGAGTCGGGGATCGAGTTCGTCAACTTCCGGGTGGAGGCCTGCGGCCGCTTCGATCGGCCGCCGCTCAAGACCCACTCCTCGGGCTGGGAGCCCGACGCTCGCGCGGCCCGCAAGGGAGAGCGGGAGTGCTTCTTCGAGGGGAGCTTCCGGACGACCCCGACGTACGACGGCGAGCGCCTGGTGGAGGGGATGATCTTCGAAGGTCCCGCCATCCTCGAGAAGATCGGCACCACCGTCGTCATTCCCCCCGGCAAGATCGCCCGAGTGGACGAGTACCGGAACGTTCTCATCCAGAGGGAGGACGACCGATGAGCGAGGGCCGCCGGCAGAAGATCGATCCCATTACGCTCGAAGTCATCAAGAACCGGATCAAGTGCATCGCGGACGAGATGTTCCTGATCGTCAAGAAGACCGCCGCGAGCCCGCTCTACACCGAGAGCAACGACTACTCGCTCGGCCTCTTCGACGGCAATCGGAAGTTCATCCAGCTGGGCGGGACGGCCGTCTTCCACTTCGTCTCCTTGAAGTCGATCGTCGACGAGGCGGTGAACCTCCTGGGCGAGGACCCGGGCATCGACGAGGGCGACATGATCATGGCCAACGACGCCTACGGGGCGGGCGGGATCCACTCCCTCGACCTGGGGATCGTCTCCCCCGTCTTCTACAAGGGCAAGGTGGTCGCCTGGACCGGGTCGGTCGCACAGCAGATGGACATCGGCGGCATGACGCCGGGGGGGTTCAACCTGGAAGCGGTGGAGTGCTACCAGGAGGGCCTCCGCTTCCCGCCCATGAAGCTCTACGAGAAGGGCAAGCTCCGGAAGGACCTCTGGAACTTCTACCTCGCCAACATCCGCCTGCCCGAGAAGCAAGCCATCGACATGAAGGGGCAGGTCTCGGCCAACAAGGTGGCGGGACAGCGGGTCCAGGAGCTCTGCGACGAGTTCGGGCCGGAGACCTTCCAGGAGGCGTGCGACGTCCTCCTGGACCTGACGGAGACCGAACTGCGCAGCCGGATCCGCGCCCTTCCGGACGGGGTCTACGAGAGCGTCGACTACGAGGAGCACGACGGGCGCAGTCACCGGTTCCTGAAGGTCCAGTGCGGCCTCACGGTGCAGGGCGACGAGCTCAAGTTCGACTTCTCCGGCACCTGCCCCCAGCTCCCCGGGCCGGTGAACCTGACCAAGGTGGGACTGTCGGCGATGATCTACGCCGGCCTGATCCCCTCGCTCGGCTGGGGGATCCCGTGGAACGACGGAGTCACGCGGCCGGTCACCGTCACGGCGCCCGAGGGCTGCGTCGTGAACGCCTGCGTCCCGGCGCCCGTCTCCATGCCGTTTACCGGCTTTCGTGCCCTCGAGGCCGCGATGCGGTGCATCAACAAGGCGCTCGAGCACTCGGACTTCCACGAGCGGGCCAACGCCGCGTGGCAAGGGATGTGGCCGATCATCGTCGGCTACGGGCTCGACCAGTACGGGAACCCTGCCCTCATCCCCTGGATGGACGGCGGCATCGGGGGGCAGGGCGCCTTTCCGGGCCGGGACGGCGTCGACAACTCCGGGATGATCATGGCCATGAACGTCCACGTCTGCGACGTGGAGTGGAGCGAGACCTACTACCCCTTCCTCTTCCTCGAACGGAAGGTTCGCAGGGACTCTGAGGGGGCGGGCGAGTACCGTGGGGGGGCCGGCGTGGAGATCGCCGCAATGGCCTACGACACGCCCCGCCTCGACTTCGTGAACCTGAACACCCGCAAGTACCTCGCCGGCTACACCCTGGCGGGCGGCTACCCGGGCGGGCAGCACCTGCAGCTCTTGAAGCACGGAACGAACGTCTCCGAGCGGATGAAGACGGATCTGCCGAGCTGGGAGGACCTGCCCCAGCCCGCCGAGGAGGTCGGGACCAAGTCGAGGTTCTCGCTGCTTCCGGGCGACGTCTTCTACTACACCGGGGGCGGCGGGAGCGGGGTCGGCGACCCGATCGATCGGGAGCCCTCGAAGGTGAGCGAGGACGTCCGCTGGGAGTACGTGTCGCTGGAGAAGGCTTACGACGTCTACGGAGTCGCCCTGGATCCGGACACCCTGGAGGTCGACCTGGAGCAGACCCGGGCCCGCCGGGACGAGATCCGTCGCGAGCGCCTCGCCTCGGACTCTGGCGAGCCGGGGTGAACGCCCAGAGGGAGGTCGAGAGGTCCTAGGAACAAACTCATGGTGGGAGCGGGCTCCAGCCCGCGATTTGGCCCGCAGGGACTCGGGCTTCGCCCGATATCGCGGCCGGGAGGCCGCTCCCACAGGTGACGCCTTGGCCGCTGTTTCATGCCTCGGGGTGACCGAAGCAGGCGTAGGGCGGGGCTTGCCCCGCCGAATCGGCGGGAGAACCCCGCTGAAGACTGACGACTCCCTCCGGAAAGGGCACTTTCCGGAGGGACATGAGGAGAACCATGGACGCACGAAGAGTCAGCGAGTCCCTGGAAGCCGTCGGCGACCCTCCCGATCGGATCGTTCGCTGCCGGAAGTGCAAGCACCCCATCGGCCACCTGACCCAGAACTGGAAGGCCTCTTCCTCGGTGATCCGGAGGGTCCGTTCCCTGTCCGAAGCGCGCGCCGGCATCCCCGCCTCGGACCAGGTGGAGTGGCGCCAGTGGGTCTGCCCGGGGTGTGCCACCCTGCTCAACGCCGAGGTCGCCCTCAAGGGGGACCCGGACATCTGGGACTACCGTCCGCTCGGATCCTGAAGCCGTCCCGGCCTTCGGGACCCGGAGGCCGGTACTCGTACCCCGGTACCGGGTACTCGGCACGAAGGAGG
>JACRCS010001002.1 GCA_016218905.1 Deltaproteobacteria bacterium | reverse complement strand
TGGTGGGCCGAAACGACCCCTGTCCCTGCGGCTCGGGCAAGAAGCACAAGAAGTGCTGCGGAGCATGATTGGGGCGAGCTGCTCGCTCGGACGACGCTCAGGGGGGTGGACGACGAGCGAAGGAGAGGGAGTGAACGCTTACTAAAGAATGGCCTGAAGCCCCTTCCTGTGGATCACGTTCAGCAGCACGAGCGCTGGGCCTGTCGGACGTTTTGCGCCGCGCTCCAATTGCGAGACGTACCCGGCCGTCAGGTTGAGGTAACGGGCGAACACCGCTTGGCTCAGGTGCGCTTGCTCGCGCATCGCGCGAATGTCCTCACCGGTCAGGGGTTCGACCTCCGTCCTGTCTTTGATGCCGAGGTGACGCATCGTGATCTTCTCGTAGGCCGCCTCATCCAAGAGGTCGGCGCTGCGCATGTCTTCGGCCGTCTCAAGCATCGCCTTCGCCAGCCGACTCGGTTTCCTATCTTCTCTCGCCATAGATAGCCTCCTGCAGAACGCCTTCCGTCAGACCGACGCATCCACCTCGAGGCGGTACGCATAGCCATGCTCGGTAAGGAATCGCTGGCGGTTCAGCGCGAAGTCCTCCTCCCGGGTGTGGCGGGAGACGAGGGTGTAGAAGTGGGCCGTGCGGCCGTCCTCTTTGGGCCGGAGGATTCGGCCCAGACGCTGGGCCTCTTCTTGGCGCGAGCCGTACGTGCCCGACACCTGGATCAAGAGGTCCGCGTCGGGCAGGTCGAGCGCGAAGTTGCCCACCCGGGAGAGCACCAGGAGCGTCACCTCGCCCCGACGAAAGGCGTCGAAAAGCCGCCGGCGCTCCGGCTCGGGAGTCTTCCCGGTCACGAGTGGGGCGCCCAGGGCGCGGGCCACGGCCTCGAGCTGTGCGAGGTACTCGCCGATCACGAGCGCCTGGCTGCCGGGGTGCCGGTCGAGGAGGTCGGCGACGAGCGCCTCCTTGCGCTCGTTCTCCGCCGCGATACGGAACTGGGCTTGCCGGGGCGCTGTGGCATAGGCGAACTCGCGCTCCGGCGATAGGGCGAGGCGCAGCTCGGTGCAGGCGGCCCGGGCCACGAAGCCCTGGTCCTCGAGGACCCGCCAGGGCACGTCGAAGCGCTTGGGCCCGATGAGCGAGAAGACGTCGGCCTCGCGGCCGTCCTCAAGCACGAGCGTCGCCGTGAGCCCCAGACGCCGGCGCGCCTGGAGAAGCGCAGTGGCGCGAAAGATCGGAGCGGGCACCACGTGGACCTCGTCGTACACGATGAGCCCGAAGCGCCGGGCGTCGAAGAGGGCGAGGTGGGGGAAGTCGGCGTCTTGGGCCGGCCGCCAGGTGACCATTTGGTAGGTGGCCAGGGTGATCGGCCCTACCTCTTTGCTCTTGGCCGAGTACTCGGCCACGTCGTCGGGCCGCAGGCTCGTCTTCGAGAGGAGTTCCCGGCGCCACTGAGCCACGGCCGTGTTGCTCGTGCACAGCATGAGGGTCTGCTGGGAGAGGGCGGCCACGGCGGCGAGCGCCACCACCGTCTTGCCCGCGCCGCAGGGCAGCACGACGATGCCGCTCCCCCCGCGCCCGTCGGAGGAGCCGAGAAAAGCCGCTACGGCCTCCTCTTGGTACGGGCGAAGGGTGAAGGCCGGGGTGGGGTGCTCGCCCTCCAAGAGCTCGACCGCCAGGCGGTCGCCGTCCTCGTAGCCGCACAGGTCCTCGGCCGGGAAGCCGGCCGCCGTGAGGGCCTGCTTGAGCCAGCCCCGGTCCCGCGGCGCGAAGGTGAAGGCCGAGGGCCCGACCCGGCTGCCCAGGAGCGGAGCCACCTCGGCGTCGGCCGAGAGGAGTTTGGCCAGCGCCTCGGCGTCGGCCCGCAGGACGAATCGTCCGTCCTCACGGCCGAGCACAACCCGGCCGTACCGGGTCGCGAGGTCCCGAAGGAGCGCCCGGTAGCCCTCGGGTACCGGGTACTTCGCATACTCCTCGAGCACTTCGACCATCGCGTCTGCGGCAAGCCCGGCGGCCCGCACGTTCCAGACCGACAGGACGTCGATGCGGTAGGTGTGGAGGTGCTCCGGGCTGCGGACCAGCTCGGCGAAGGCGGCCAGGCGTCGGCGCGCCTCGTCGGCCCGGGGGCTGTGCAGGTCCAGGAGCACGGTGCCGTCGCCTTGGACGATCAGGGGTTTTCCGGCCGGGGCTGGCTCACGGGAGCTTGCCGCTGTCGCCCTCGGCCGCGAGCAGTGGGTAGCCGAACTCCAGGGCGGCGCGGCGGAAGGCCGTCTCGTTCTCAGCCGGCACTACGAGCGTCTTCTTCCCGGCGAGCGTGCAGAGGGCCTTGGTTCGGGCGTCGTGGGCGATCCGCCGGGCCAGGGTCTCGTCGGCGCACTCGACGAGCAGCGCGTGCCCGGTGAGCCGCAGCGTCCCTGCTCGGTGCGCCAGGTCGTCGAGGAAAGCACGGGCCGTGTCCGGGAGGCCCGTGGACGACGCTTGTGCGAGGAAGCTTCTGAGCTCGTCGGCGCGATGCCCCTTCTCCACGGCCGCTAGCGCCGCCGCGCGGTCGAGGCCGAAGACGGCCTCGGAGCGGCGAACGCAGAAGACCGCCAAGAGCGCCTCGTCGCCCGGGTCGAAACGGCCCGAGGAGGCGACGACGTCGAGGTTCGGGAGCACCTTGAGGCTGCTCCGCGGTGCAGGGGCGGTGGGCTCGTAGGTCTCGGCAGAGCCGAGGATGTAGGCTCCGAGCGCGTTGACCCGAAGGCACGCGAGGCCGTCGTATCGGCTGAGGAATGAGAGGTCGTCCACCCCCCACAGGCCTCGGAAGTCTTTGCGGGCGCGGCTTGGCGAGGTGTAGGCCAGGTCCACGAGGCCCAGGGTGGCCGCGTACTCGAAGAGCACCGCGAGCACGTAGCGGCCCTCCAAGATCTGCCAGTCCTGGGAACCGCCGTACTCGAAGCTTCCATACCGTTGCTCGCAGATGTAGAGCTTCCAGGGCGTGTGGGCCAGGGCGAAGGTGTTCCCGGTCGACCGCATGTATCGGAAGAGCTCGTCCACCGCGATCCAGCAACCGGCGGGGCAGGTGCCGAGCGCCCGGTGGATGATGGCTCGCCGGCCGGCCACCGCGGTGAGGCACTTGCGGGTGCTCTGGCCCTTGACGACCTCGACCCGGTTGAACTCGTCGAACGCGGTCGTGCCGACCCACTTCTTCCAAAGCAGCCGAAGGGTCTCGTGGGCCGGGAGGGTCAGGGCCTTGCGGCCCGCCGCCGTGAGCTCCAGGCGCGTGCCCGAGAGTTTTGCGAGCCCGCCGACCTGCAGGAGGAGCGGCCAGGCGAAGGCCCGGATCGGGCCGACCGTGCCGGCCCAACGGCTCTCGGGCTCGTCGTCGGGGCCGTAGAAGTCGCCGCCCGCGAGCGTCGCCCCGATCTCGGCGACACCCTTGGTCGAGGGCTTCTTGGTCTTGTCGCTCACCTGCACCTTGCCCCGGTCCACGAGGCGGAGCACCGCGAAGAGTTCCTGCCGGATGGTCCGCTCCGCGTCGTGGAGGCGCAGGGGTTCCCCGAGCTCTTCGGCGGCCTTGGAGAATGGCTCGTCGAGGGTCGTGAGCTGCTCGCCCCGGGGCTTGGGCACGAACGTCCGGAGGCGCTCGGCCAGGTCGGGCGGGACCCGGGGCGGCACGCCGGAGATGAGCAGGAGGCCGAGGAGCGTCGGCTCGGGCTTCCACGCCGAGAGAGCACCCCACGACGGCATCGCCCCGTACTTGGCGCGAAAGCGCTCCCCCTGGAACGTGCACCCGGCGCCGTGGAGCGCCTCGGAGACGGCGGCGCGTTGCAGGTCGTCGAGCCGGGCCCACAGCTCCTCGAGCCGGGGACCGCGGAGATCGTGGCCGAGCAAAGCCTCCGCGAGGGCGCGAGCGACTTCGGCCTTACGCGTCACGCCCCGCAGCCCCACGAGACCCGCGAAAGCCTTCAGAGTGTCAGCCCCGTAAGCCTCTTCCAGGGCAGCCTGGAGACTCGGGTGGCTCGATTCGAGCGAAGTTGTGCGTGCCATCCTTCCAGCCTCCTACCGCTGGCCGAGAGCCAGCGCGCGAAGGGCCGCGTTGACCGCCTGGAGATCGAAGGCCTCCGGGTCGAAGCCCTCGCCCAGCCACTCCAGCTGTTCCTCGTGCTCCGGGTGTCTCGGATCGGACAGGGCGTCGAGCAGTTCCGCGTAGCCCCAGAGTCCCCCGCAGTCCTCGGGTGGACACGCGCGCTTACCGGTCAGGCATCGGGGCAGCTCTGCGGCCGGCTCCGGGGGCAGAATCTTCTCCAAGATGAGCTCGTGGTCCCAGCTGTCGCCGAAGTCATACTCGTACCGAAGCTTCGCCTTCTCGGCGGGCAACACGTCGCGAAGGAGGGCGTCGCGTTCGTCCTCCACGTCGTCGCCGAACGTGTCGTCGGGGTCGGGAACCCCGAAGAGCTCCAGCCCAAGTCGGAAGTGGTGCAGGTGAGAGTCGTCCCATCCCATGATCCTCTGGAGAATCGGATGCAGGTCGCCGAGCGTCGTGTCGGCAGCCACCTGGAAGCGCCGCCAGATCGGCGGTTTGCTCCCCTTCAGGGTGACCTTGAGCTGATAGACCGCCGACGTGGTCCGAGAACGGGTCCCGGCAGCCATCTTCTTCTCCTTTTGGTCTTCCGCCCAGCGCTTGCGCGCCGACGTGCAAGGTTTTGCCCTGGCGCTCACGCCGCAAAGACACAGGCGCGGATGGCACTGCGAACTCCCTCCGGCTTGTTCACGACGCTGTATCCCCACAGCCCGAACCCGCCGTGAGCATTCACTGCCGCGCACCACCGTTCGGCAGCGGCCTTCTTGACCTCTTTCAGCGGATCGTAGCCCTTCGTCTCCAAGAGGAGATGTCGCTCTTCGTCGCCGGCCAGGCGCACGACGAAGTCCGGCACGTACTCGTGCTGCTCGCCGTTGTGAAGATAGGGGATGCCCAGACCCAGCCCGGCGTTCTTTACGAAGGCCGCCACCGCAGGGTGCGTGTCGAGATAGTAGGCCGCGGACTGCTCCCAGCGCTTCGTGTCGGCGACGACGTAGCTCACCTGGCTCTTCGTGACCTCGCGCACGTCGCGGCTCGTCCAGAAGTCCACCTCGGCCGTGGAGCCGGGCCCCCGCGAGGTCTCCAGGAGCGGCAGCTCCGGCGCCTCGCCCTCCTCCACGTCGCCCCTCAGGTTCTGGAGCAGCGACTCCACCAACCATCCGTAGTAGGGCGCGAGGAAGAGGTCCCATTTGTCGGCCGGCGGGAGAGCCTCCACCATCTCGTCCACGTAGCGACGCACGATGCCCGCCAATTGGGGGAAGAGGGCGTGAGGCGGCACCTGGCACCCGCGCTGCTCGCGGAAGAGCCGCGTGAGCGCGCCGGCCGCGTCGAACACGAGCTCCTGCTCCCGGCGGGCGCGGCGGAACTCCTCGAGCGTCAGCGCGTCGGCCCGGCCCGGGCCCGAGAGGGAGAGGCGCCCAGTGTTCGTGGGGTGTAGCCCCTTCACCTCCACCTCGGGCGGAATGCGGCCCGGCTCGAGCGTGATCGGCGGGACGCCGTCCCAGTCCACCGTCACGCGGTTTCGCACGGCCTGCACGTAGCCCTCGACCCGGGGGAACTCGATCTTCAAGTGGGCCCGCTCCGGTAGCCCTCGCACGTGGTGTCGCTTCACCGGAGGCGGCGGTGTGCCCGCCGGATTGGCCTTGAACGGCACGATCTGGAACGGCACCCCGAAGACCTTGGCCACCTCCTCGGTGAGCCGGCCATCCTCGCCCACCTCGTAGCTCGCCCGGCGAAGCCCGCGCCCCACGACCTGCTCACACAGGAGCTGCGACTGAAACGGCCGAAGCCCCACGATGTGGGTCACGGTCTGGCAGTCCCAGCCCTCGGTCAGCATGCCCACGCTCACGATGCAGCGCACGTCGCGGCCCGGGGGGTGGAGCGGCCGATCGAGCTTCTTCGCCAGGTCGGCGAAGCCGTCGGGGGTGAGCTCTCGGCCCTGGCGGTCCCGAGGCCAGTCCCGCCTGCCCACGGTGTCGAGGGTG
>JACRCS010001001.1 GCA_016218905.1 Deltaproteobacteria bacterium | reverse complement strand
TGGATTCCCCCAGCCCGAGTCTGCCGACCGCATCCCATGCGACGGCTTGTCGCCACAACCTGAGGCAGGAGCCGTATGAGGGAAAACCTCACGTACGGATCTGTGCGGGGGGTGCCGGGCGACCGGCATTCCTACCGTGACTCCGCCCACCACCCAGCAGCACGGCCCGAGAAGGTGGGCAGAGCCCACCCTACCTGGAGGGAGAGGGAGACGATGCTCATCATCGGAGAAAAGATCAACGGCACGCGCAAGGAAGTGGCCCGTGCCGTGGCCGAGCGGGACGCGGAGTTCATCCGCAACCTCGCCCGGAGCCAGGCGGAGGCGGGCGCGGACTTCCTGGACGTCAACGCCGGGACGAAGCCCGAGCGGGAGCCGGAGGACCTCGTCTGGCTGGTCCAGGTGGTCCAGGAGGCCGTGGAGAAGCCCCTCTGCCTCGACAGCCCGAACCCCCGTGCCCTGGCCGCCGCCCTCAAGGAGGTCCGCACCACGCCCATGGTCAACTCGATCAGCGGCGAGCCGGAGCGGCTCTCGGGGATCCTCCCGCTGGCGGCGGAGCACGGCTGCTCGCTGATCGCGCTGGCACTGGACGACAGCGGCATTCCCAAAGGCACCGAGGGAAGGCTGGCGGTCATCCGGCGCCTCTTCGCCGAGACCCGGCGGGCGGGCGTCCCGGACGGCCGGATCTACGTCGATCCCCTGGCCATGGCCGTGGCGACGGACAACCAGGCCTGCACCGTCGCCCTGGAGACCATTCGGACCGTCCACGAGGAGTTCCCCGAGGCCCACTTCACGGCTGGCCTCTCCAACGTCTCCTTCGGGCTCCCGGCGCGGAGCCTCGTCAACCAGGCCTTCCTCTCGCTGGCGCTCGCCGCCGGCCTCGACTCGGCGATCCTCGACCCGACCGACCGGGGTCTGATGGCGACGCTCCTCGCCACGGAGGTGGTCCTCGGCCGGGACCGGTACTGCATGAACTACAGCAAGGCGTTTCGTTCGGGCCGGCTCGGCGGGCCGGCGTAGCCCATTCGAAAAGTGCCTTTCCGGATGGGGTCATCAGTCTTCAGTTTTCAGTAGTCAGTCAAGAAGGAGTTACCCGACGGGCACTCACCGTACTTATCGGCTCAGCAATCAGCGGTGGGCCTTTTGTTGGAGCTGGAATACTGATAACTGACAACTGATAACGTCAATCCGGAAGGGCACTTTCCGGATTGACACTGGCTCCGCAGAGCCTCTGGCAGAGCCGGAGGCCACTGACCGCGTCTCGGGCCCAGTATTCGGTGCCGACGTACCGGGCGACGCCTTCGGTGAGGAGGCTTCCGCCGATCACCACCGGGATCTGCTGCACGGCCGGGTCGTCGCTCGCCCGAAGCGTCTTGAGCGTCTCCCGCATCGAATCGTAGGCAATCGTTAGCAGGCCCGACATTCCGATGATGTCGGGTTTCAGCTCGGCGGCCCTGGCGAGGAAGGTCGCGGCCGGCACGTCGACGCCGAGGTCGTGGACGGCGAAGCCGTTGCACTCGAGGAGCATGGTCGCCATGTTCTTGCCGATGTCGTGAATGTCGCCGTGAACCGTCCCGAGCAGCACGAGCCCTGTGCCCGTGCTCTTGGCCGAGCTCGCCTCGACCACGGGTTTGAGGATCTCGGTGATGCCCTGGAGGATCTCGCCCGCCATGATCAGACCGGAAAGGTAGTAGCTTCCCTCCTCGTACTGGCGTCCCACCTCGAGCATCCCCCTCTGGCAGTCCCGCATGATGGCCGACGGCTCCTCACCCGCCCGCAGGCGTTCCCGGACGAGTGCCAGGGCGGCATCCTCCTCCAGGTCCGTCAAGAGGGCGGCCAGATCGACGCCCGCCGGAAATCGAGCGGTCTTGCGCTTCATTTCTCCTCCCACAAGCCCAGAGTGCCCCCGAAACTGATCCGGTCGCCTCGGCAGATGAACCAGCCCCAGCTCGCGGGCCGGTCCTTGTAGTCGTAGAAGATATGAATCAGCCGGAAGGCCGGCTGGTTCACGGTGCCCCCGAGCAGGTCGGCCTCCAACTCCCGCAGCGCGGTCGCCTCGATCCTGAGAGAGCCGCCCTTGAAGTCGCTCCCGCCCCGGCCGGCGAAGAGCCCCTGGAGGGAAGTCGCTTCCATCTCCGCCTCCACGATCGGGCGCTTCGGGTCGTAGAGCAGATACTCCTGGTGGTAGAGGACGGGATCGCCGTCTCGAAAGAGGAGCCGCCGCAGGTAGATCGCCCGCTGCCCCTCCTTGATGGAGAGCCGGCGGGCGACCCGCTCGTCGGCTCGGATGACGCGGGTCTGAAGCAGCCGCACGGCTGTCCTTCCGCTGTTGGCGAGCAGGTCGGCCAGTTCCTGGAGGCGAAACGTGCCGGTGCCCAGTTCCAGGGGTCTTACGAAGGTTCCCTTGCCCGGAGTCGTCACCACCGCTCCCTGGTCCAGGAGGATGGTGATGGCCCGTCGAACGGTCATCGGGCTCACCTGGTAGAGACTGCAGAGCTGCGGTTCCGAAGGCAGGCGATCCCCGGCGCGGAACTTGCCGGCCGCGATCTGCCGGCGGAGGATGCCCACGAGCTGCACGTAGGGAGGCTCATAAGAGCCGCGGTCGATGGAGGCCTCCGGCCCCCGGCCCCGTCGTTTCTCGTCCTTGCTCATCAGTCTTCCTGCCCGGCTCTCCCGCTCGAGAGGCGCCGCGTCCCAGGGGGCACGGTGGCACCGCACCGCACCGCGGCCCCAAGATCTTCGTTCCGCCGATGCCTTGTCAAGGACGCCGCCGCCAAGAAGGGGCTCGCCCGTGAATTGCGTTCCCAGCGGCTCATCCGACGTATAACATAGTTTGCTGCGACCTCGTGAGTTTTCTCCGGCGTGGCGCGCGCCGCACGGGAGTGGCCGACGGCCGGAGCTCCAACCCCTCGAGATCTCTCGTCTTTATCTCCTACGGTCCGGCCATGGAGCCCCGGATGCGGAGCCGGCGACCCGGGGTCGCTCCGTCAAACGAAGTTGCAGTATAGCACATTTCGCCGTTGACAAGCTCCCTAGGGGGGTATAGAGATTTGGCGCAATGCACTTATTGACCGCCGCCGGCTTTCTCGGATCCGGCAAGACTACGCTCCTGCTTCGGCTCGGCCGCCACGCGGCGTCGGCCGGCGCGCGGGTCGCGTTCGTGGTCAACGAGATCGGAGAGATCGGGGTGGACGACCAACTGATGCGCCAGCTCGGCATGAACGTGTGGGAGCTCGCCAGCGGGTGCATCTGCTGTTCGCTGGCCGGGGAGCTGGGGCCGACCCTTTGGATGCTGGAGCGGGAATTTCGGCCCGACGCCGTGTTCCTCGAGCCGTCCGGGGCGGCAGACCCACGCGGCCTGTCCGCGCTCCTCTCCGGGTGCGGTGTGGCTTTCGAGAGCGTGAGGAAGGTCGCCGTTCTCGACCCGCTGCGGATCGAGGCGCTCTTCGCCGTCCTCGAGCCGCTGATCACGGCCCAGGTGGCGGGAGCGGACGTGGTCTACATCAGCAAGATCGACTCGGCCTCCGCCGGCGAGCTCGAACAGGCGCGCCGCCTGGCCCGAGAGGTCGCCCCCGGCGCGCGTCAGGTGGAGGCCGGCGAAGGCGATGCGTTGCCGCCGGGACTCCTCCGGGAGCTGCTGCCGTGGCTGCCCTGACGCTTGAGCCCTGTGCCGCGCGGGTGACCTGGCGGGCCGGCGAGGCGTTGACCTCGGAAGCGTGGGGCGCCCTCCTCCGAGGATTCGCGGAGGCGGTGGCGCGGCGAGCGGTCGAGGAGGGAGCCGTCCTGGTGGGACACATCAAGGGAATCGCCAGGCCCGCGGCGGGAGGGTTCCTGCACGTGAGCGCCGTGAGCGGAGACCACCCGGCCACGGTACAGGGGCGGGTCCCCGAGGGCCTCCGGGAGCTGGCGCTCGAGCTCGTCGCGCTCGTATACGGCCTGCCGCAGAGTACGGTGGCCTCCGTCGTGGAGGACGCCGCTCGGGAAGAGGGCTGCTCCCGCTCCTGCTCGACCGCCGTTGAGAGGCTCGACTCCGCAGCCCGCTTCGACGGGCTCCACCTGGAGAAGGCTCCATGACGCTGCTTTCGCAGGTCCTCCAGTACGCGATCTCCGGTATGACCGGGGGCAGCATCTACGCCATCATCGGGATCTGCTGGAGCCTCGTCTACCTCGTGACCACGGTCCTCAACTTCGCCACGGGCGAGTTTCTGATGCTCGGCGGCATGCTCACCTGGGGGCTCCACAAGGGCGGTCTCGGGCTCCCGGCCGCGGCAGCCCTCGCAACGCTTGCGACGACCGCCATGGCCGTGGTTCTGGAGCGCGTCGTGATCCGTCCCGTCCGGTTTCCGACGGAGATGACGTACATGATGCTGACAATCGCGTCGGCCTCGGTGATCAAGGGCGTTGTCCTCCTCGTTTGGGGCTCCGAGACCCGAAACATCGACCCCTTCTTCGGCTCCCGCGTGATCGAGTTTCTCGGAGCGACCGTCACGCCGCAGGTGATCGCGGTCTTCGGCCTACTCCTCGTGGTGACCGTCGGGCTCGCCCTCTTCCTCAACGGCTCCCTCTTCGGAAAGGCCCTGCGGGCGTCCGCGATCAACATGACGGGAGCGCGGCTCATGGGGATCGACATCGGCTCGGTCCGCCTCTTCTGCTTCGGTCTCGCCGGGTTCCTCGGCGCGGTGACGGGGATCTTCATCGCCCCGATCACCTTCACGGGCTACGAGATCGGAATGCTCGCCGGCCTGAAGGGCCTCGTCGCGGCCATCGTGGGCGGGTGGACGATCACCGGCACCGTCCTCGCCGGCCTCGCCATCGGCCTCCTGGAGGGCTGCTGCGCGGGTTTCCTGGATGCCGGGCTGAAGGACGTCTTCGCCCTGACGGTCATGATCCTCTTCCTGATCTTCGAAACCCTCAGCTGGCGCAGAAGGAGCCGGGCATGAAGAAGGCCTTTCCCTGGCTCGTGGCGGCGGCGATCGCGTTCCTGCCGCTCGCCTCTTCCAACAGCTACGTCCTCGGGACGATGACCTTCATCGCGATCCACGGCACCCTGGCCGTCGGAATGGGGATCCTCCTGGAGTTCGGCGGGATCTTCTCCCTGGCGCACCCGACCTTCTTCGGCCTCGGCGCGTACTCCGGCGCCGTCCTGGCGACCAAAGGGGTCGCGCCGCCGTGGGCGGGCACCCTGATCGGCTCCGGCGTGGTGACGAGCGTCTCGTTCCTGCTCGGCGCACCCCTGCTCCGGCTGCGGGGCTTCTATCTCGCCTGCGCGACCTTCTGCCTGCTCATCATCGTGGAGGTCTCGCTGGGGCAGTTCAGCTCGCTGACGGGCGGACACGAGGGCCTCGTCGGCATCCCGGCGCTTGCCGTCGGGGGCTTCGTCTTCGAGAAGGACCTCCACTTCTACTACCTCTCCTGGGCCTTCTGCCTCGGACAGCTCTGGTTTCTCTCGAACGTCATGCGGGGACGGGTGGGCCGGGCGATCCGCTCTCTGCGCGACAGCGAGACCGCGGCGAGGTGCATGGGGGTGAACGTCCCGAGGGTGCGGCTCCAGCTCTTCATGCTGACCGCCGCCATCGCCTCCGTCGCCGGGAGCATCTACTGCTTCTATCTCCGGTTCACCCAGCCGGGGGTCTTCGGGATTCCGCTTCTCATCGAGCTCACGACCATGATCATCGTCGGCGGAGGGAACACGGTCTACGGGCCCCTGATCGGGAGCTTCGTCCTGACCTGGCTGCGGGAGCTCATCCACGGCTACCTCGGCAACCTGCTGCCCCGGATGACGGCGGAGGTGGACGCCATCTTCTTCGGTCTGCTCATCATCGTGATCCTGATCTTCGCCCCGGGCGGGATCACCGGCTGGCTGTCGCGCCTCTTCGAGAGGCTCGGCGGCCGGAGCCCGGGCGACGCCGCCGTCTCCGTCGGAGCGATCCGGACATGAGCCGCGAGCCGCTCCTCGAGGTCAAGGGCCTCACCCGGAGCTTCGGCGGCATCCGCGCCCTCCAGGACGTCTCGCTTTCCCTGACGCGGGCGAGCATCACGTCCATGATCGGCCCGAACGGCGCGGGGAAGTCGACGTTCATCAACGTCCTGATGGGGGTGCATCCGCCCGACGTCGGTTCCGCTCGGTTCGAGGGCCGGGAGGTCGCGGGGCTGCCGCCCTACGCCAAGGCCGCCCTGGGCCTGGCCCGGACCTTCCAGCTCGAGGAGCTCTTCCCCAGCATGAGCGTCCTCGAGAACGCCCTCGTCGGATGCCACACGAAGAGCGCCCGAGGCATCTTCGCCACGGGGTTCGGGCTCCGGGGGGCCAGGGCGGAGGAGCGGCGGATCCGAGAGGAAGCGTTGGAGAACCTCGGGCTCGTGGGACTACGCGAGAAGGCCGGCCTCCCGGTCACGAAGCTCCCGCTCGGCGAGCGGAAGCTCGTCGGCATCGCGCGGGCCCTCGGCATGAAACCGAAGCTCTTGATGCTCGACGAGCCGGCCGGCGGGCTCGCCGCCCACGAGGTGGAGCGGCTCGCGGAGCTCGTACGCGAGCTGGCCGCGCGCGGCGTGACGGTCTTCCTCATCGAGCACAACATGCCCTTCGTGATGTCCCTCTCCGAGCGCGTCGTCGTCCTGAACGCCGGCGCCAAGATCGCCGACGGCACCCCGGACGAGGTGCGGGCGGACGAGCAGGTCATCCGAGCCTACCTGGGCGAGGAGGCGTGATGGCGATCGAGCTCGAGGCCCCCGCCTGCAAGGTTCCCGCGGCCCGGACGGCGGAGACGCTCCTCCTCTCCATGGAAGGGATCCACGCCTACTACGGCGAGGCCCAGGTGCTGAAGGGCGTGGACCTCGCGGTCCACGCGGGAGAGGTGGTGGCGATTCTGGGCAGCAACGGAGCCGGGAAGACGACGCTCCTGCGGGCGCTGACGGGACTCCTGAGGCCCGCGCGGGGCACGGTCTCCTTCGCGCGCGAGGCGATCCAGGGGCTGCCGCCCCACGTGATCATCCGAAGGGGAATCGCGAGCGTCCCGGAGGGCCGGGAGCTCTTCGGCGCCATGAGCGTCAGGGACAACCTCCTCCTCGGCACCTACTCGGTCCCGGCCAACGCCCGCGGCGACCTCGACGCCCAGCTGGAAATGGTCTTCTCCCTCTTCCCGATCCTCAAGGAGCGCCTGAAACAGCGGGCGGACACGATGTCGGGAGGGCAGCAGCAGATGCTCGCCATCGGCCGGGCGCTCATGGCGAAACCGAAGCTCCTGGCGCTCGACGAGCCGTCCCTCGGACTCTCGCCGCTGCTCGTGGCCGAGGTGATGAGCGTCCTCAAGCGAATCTGCAGCGAGTGGGGGCTTTCCCTCCTCCTCGTCGAGCAGAACGCGCGGGCCGCGCTCAAGGTCGCCGACCACGTCTACGTGCTTGAGCGCGGCGAGGTGGCGCTCCACGGGACGTGCAGCGAGGTGGTGGAGAGCGAAGAGATCCGGCGGGCGTACCTAGGCGGTTGAGCGGGTCATCGGTCATCGGTTGTCGGTAGTCCCGAGAACCGAAAACAGAGAACCGAGAACCGAGAACCGAGAACTGAAAACCATCAACTCGGAAGGATGGAGGTTTCGGAGATGGTGAGACGACTCGTAGCGCTCCTGGCGGTCTCCTTCGGCCTTGGCTGGCTTTCGTCCGGCGCCAAGGCCGCGGAGCCGGCACCCTACCCGGTCGGCGTCAACCTGGAGCTCACCGGCCGGGTGTCGAGCCTCGGCATCCCGGAGAAACGGGGCTTCGAGATCGTCTTCGACGCGATCAACGCGGCCGGCGGGGTCAACGGCCGCAAGCTCAAGCCCGTCTACTACGACAACGAGAGCGATCCCTCGAAGACGGTCATCCACACGAAGAAGCTGATCGACGTCGACCACGTGATCGCCTGCCTCGGCTACGCGCTCTCCGGCAATGCCATGGCTGCGGTCCAGACGATCGAGAGCGGTAAGACCCCCATGCTCGCGGGCACCGCCACGGATAAGCTCTGGATCCCCACGAAGCCCTGGGCCTTCTCCGTCGTCCCGAGGCAGCGGGAGGCCTCCATCCCGATCCTCCTCGACAACCTCCTCGACCGGGGAGCGAAGAAGATCGCGTACCTCTACATCGACACGACTTACGGCCAGACCGGGAGGGACACCTTCGACGCCGTCGCGAAGGAGATGAAGGTCACTCCCGCCCTCGTCGAGAAGTACGCCCCCGGCAGCACCGACGTGGGCCCCCAGATCACCCACATCAAGGCGGCAGGCGCCGACGCGCTGCTGATCACGGGCAACGTCGCGGACACCGTCATGGTGATCAAGAACGCGAGAGATCAGGGCTTCACGGGTCCCATCGTCTCCGACTACGCCGTGGTCGGCCCCGAGTTCATCGACCTCGGCGGCAAGTACGTGGAAGGGATCGTCACGACCTCCCTGAAGGCCCTCGTCGCGCAGGATATCCCCGCCAACGATCCCCAGAAGAAGATTGCCCTCGCGCTCTACAACGAATACACCAAACGGCATGGTGCCTTCAGTCTCTACTCGGGGCACTCCTGGGACATGGCCTACCTGCTGGTTGAAGCCTTGAAGAAGGTCGATCCGAAGCTCGACCCCTCCAAGGAGGACGACGTCACCAAGATCCGAGCCCAGGTGCGCGAGAACTTGGAGAAGATCAGGGGCTTCGTCGGCCAGAACGGCACGTTCAACTACACTCCCGAGAACCACAATGGGCTGCCGCACAAGTGCTACATCCCTGTCGTCGTCCAGAACGGGAAGTGGAAGCCGTACAAGGAGAGGTAGGGGCAGCGTTCGAAAGACGCACGAGCAGAAAGGAGAGACGCGTGAGAAGACACAGCCTGAGCAAGCTCCTCATTGGGTCCGTGGCGCTCCTCGGTCTCGCCGGTCAGGCGAGGGCCGCCGCCGCACCGTACCCCGTCGGCGTCCTCCTCGACCTCACCGGGATCATCTCGACCATCGGAATCGGGGAGAAGAAGGGGCTCGAGATCGCCGTGGAGGCGGTGAACGCGGCGGGCGGCGTGAACGGGCGGCCCCTGAAGACGATCCTCTACGACTCCGAGAGCAACGCGACGAAGTCGGTGACGGACACCAAGCGGCTGATCGACGTGGACAAGGCCGTCGCGGTGATCGGGTACTCCTCCTCCGGCGGCACCATGGCCGCCATCCAGACCGTGGAGTCCGGGAAGGTCCCCCTCATCGGCGGCGGCGCCTCGGAGAAGATCTGGATCCCGACGAAGAAGTGGGTCTTCAGCGTGGTGCCCCGGCAGAAGGAAGCCTCCATCCCGATGCTGCTGGACGTCCTGCGGCAGAAGGGCGTGAAGAAGATCGCGTACATCCACATCGACAACGTCTACGGCCAGACCGGCCGGGACGCCTTCGACTGGGCGACGAAGGAGATGAGGATCACCCCCGCCGCCGTGGAGAAGTACGCGCCGGGCAGCACCGACGTCGGCCCGCAGCTCACCCACGTCAAAGCGGCCGGGGCGGACGGCCTGCTCATCACGGGGCAGATGGCGGACACGGTGATGGTCATCAAGAACGCCCGCGACCTCGGCTTCACCGGCCCCATCGTGAGCGACTACGCGATCGTCGGCCCGGAGTTCATCTCCCTGGCGGGCAAGTACGCGGAGGGGATCGTCACCACCACGATCAAGACGCTCGTCGCCCCGGAGCTCCCGGCGAGCGACCCCCAGAAGAAGGTCGCCATGGAGCTCTACACGAAATACACGAAGCTCCACGGCGACTTCAGCCTCTACGCGGGCCACACCTGGGACCAGGTCTACCTGCTCGTCGAGGCGCTGAAGAAGGTCGACCCCAAGCTCGACCCCGCCAAGGAGGACGACCTGGTGAAGATCCGGGAGCAGATCCGGGACCGTCTCGAGGCGATCAAGGGCTTCGTGGGGCAGAACGGGATCTTCAACTACACGGCCGACAACCACAACGGACTGCCGCCCAACTGCTACGTACCCGTGGTCGTCGAAAAGGGCGATTGGAAGCTCTACAGGAAGAAGTAATTCCGAATTCCGGATTCCGGACCGAATTGCGAATTGGCTCGTCGTTAACACGCTCGGAGCAAGGAGAGACGATGTCGAGCGAACTGAAGCAGGCGCTGGCGGACTTGAACGAAGAAGAAGCCCTCCGGCTCGTGAAGGAGCAGCTCGCGGGGGGGACGGACCCGATGGCCATTCTCCGGGCGTGCCAGGAGGGCATGGCGCTCGTCGGCGAGCGCTTCGAGAAGGGCGAGTACTTCATCTCGGACTTGATGATGGCGGGCGAGATCCTCAAGCAGGCGAGCGACGTCCTAAAGCCCTTGCTCAAAGGCGCGGGCGAACCCACCGGCGGCAGGGTCGTCCTGGGAACGGTCAAAGGAGACATCCACGACATCGGCAAGGACCTCGTCGCGGGCCTGCTCGAAGCGTCCAACTTCGCGGTGACGGACCTCGGCGTCGACGTCCCGGCGGAGAGGTTCGTCGAGGCGCTGAAGGAGACCGGCGCGACCGTGCTCGGCCTGTCTGGGCTCCTGACCATGGCCTTCGACTCCATGCGCGAGACCGTGGCGGCGGTCGAGGCGGCCGGCCTCCGGTCGAAGGTGAGGGTCATGATCGGCGGCGGCCCGGTGGACGAGAAGGTCTGCGGCTTCGCCAAGGCGGACGCCTGGGGCGCCGACGCGCAGGCGGCGGTCACCCTCTGCAAGCAGTGGTTGGAGGGCTGATCATGGACACCGACGCGCTCTACCAGGAACGGCTCGCTCGGATCCTCAAGGCCATCAACCTGGAGCCGGTGGACCGCGTGCCGGTCATCTACATCGGGGGCGCCTTCTCGCCCAGGTATATGGGGGCCTCCCTGGCCCGCTACTGCATGGACATGGATTTCGCCGTGGAGACGACCCTCGCGGCCGTGAAGAGGCTCGGGGGCATCGACGGACTGAACGGCCTCCCCGGCGCGAGGATCCACGTGATGCTCACCCTCCTCTGGCTCTCCCATCTCGACATTCCCGGGCGGGAACTGCCGGAGGACAGCCTCTGGCAGGTGCACGAGGCGGAGGTGATGCAGGCCTCCGAGTACGACACGATCATCGAGAAGGGCTGGATCCCCTTCCGCAACGAGTACCTCCCCCGCGTCCTCGACATGGACGAGTTCAAGCTCACCATGGAGTGGATCCAGACCAACGGAACCCGAGTCGCCCAGCTCTTCCGGGACGAGGGCCTCGTCACGATCCGAGGCGGGATCACGAGCATCCCCTTCGAGTTCCTCTGCGGCGCGCGCTCCA
>JACRCS010000994.1 GCA_016218905.1 Deltaproteobacteria bacterium | reverse complement strand
TCAGGACACGAAGAGCGTCTGCACGAGGTCGTCGAGGACGGTCTTCTGCTTCTGTCGGTTCTCCTCGACCTTGACGCCGACCACGGGTCGCGTCTGGAGGAGGTACACGTTCTGGGGGAAAGGGCGCCCCGCGTCGATCGCCCATTCCAGGTCCTGGGGCTGACCGAAGTGCGCCTCCAGCGCCTTGCCGAGCTTGACGATCTCGGCCGCTTCGCCGTCCTCGAGGACGAAGGCTTCCCTCAGGTGGGGCGGCACTTCCACCTCGGCCACGCCGTTGCCGTGGGGGACGATCTGGCACTTCTTCTCCCCCAGCGTCCTCTCCACGACTTTCAGGCTCTGCTTGTCCACGGCGTACATGTCCACGCTGACGATCCCGCTGACGCAGCTCTCGCCGAGCCCCCAGTTCGCCTCGATCACCGCCTGGCCCGGGTCCCCGGAGACCGGATGCACCGTGAAGCAGACACCCGCGGACTTCGCGTGGACCATCTCGAGGACCCCGACGCCGATCGAAGGGGAGCCGGCCACGGGTTGCCCGTTCTGGACCCGCGCGGCGATCGTCCTCGCGTTGAAGGTGCTCCCCCACACCTTCTTGATCGCGTCGAGGACCTGCTGCCTTCCGCGCATGTTGAGATAGGTCTCGTACATCCCCGGGTGGCTCACCACGCCCGCGGACCGGACGGACACTGCCACCTCTTCGCCCCGCCGCGAGCACATCTCATCGTAGTGCGCCGCGACGACCTCGGAGAACGCGCCCGGGAGGTCCTTCTCCTCGATGATCTTCCGAATCTTCCGGCTCATCTCGGTCTGCGCCTGGTTGTCCCCGGGCTCGCCCGCTTCCCGCAGGAGGGCCTCGATCTCCCGTCGCGCCCCGGTCTCCTCGAGGACCTCCTCCTGGGCGGTACAGGTGATCGCGAAGCCGTCGGGGACCGGCAGCCCCAGGCGGGTCATCTCCCCCAGGTTTGCGCACTTCTTGCCGAAGGTGCCGTTGTCGGCCTGGCCGATCTCCTTGAGCCAGAACACCCGCTTCGTCTTCATCTGTTCACCTAGTCCTTGAGGACGTAGACCGCGCCCTGCGCTCCGTCGATCCGGATCCTCTGGCCGGTCTTGATTTGAGAAGTGCCCGTGAACGTATTCAGGATGCAAGGGATGCCGAACTGCCGGGACACCACCGCCGCGTGGGAGAGCATGCCGCCCCGATCGACGACGACCCCCTTCACGAGCGAAAAGACCGTCGTCCAGCCGATCGTGGTGCTCGGGCAGACCAGGATCTCGCCCGGCAGGACCTCCCCCACCTGGTCATCGGTGAAGACCACCCGGGCCGGTCCCTCCGCGATCCCGGGAGCGCCTCCCACGCCCAGGACGTCCGCCTTCAGCTCCGGGCGGGGCTGGGGAAGCTCTCCGACGATCACCTGCAGGAGGATCGGGTCCCTCGACTTGACCATGTACGCGAAGGCCTCTTCCGGGGTCTTCTTGGTCGAGATGACCGGTGGAATGCCGGCTTCGAGGTCCTTCTGCGCCTTCTGCTTCCGCACCTCGACGACTTCCTGGAGACGCCACTTCTCCGGCCAGTAGGAGGTCTTCCGGATCTCGTCGAGCCAGAGCCAGTGGATGTCGTCCCGGTCGTCGATGGTCCCGGCCTCGACGAAGCGCTTCCCGAGCTCGACGAGGTACATGCGGCGCAGGGCGTCGGTCTGCATCTCGCAGTAGAGGTCGTGCTCCTCGCTGAAGGCGTCGGCGGTCTGGGCGCCTTTCAAGAGGAGGTTGAAGCTGTCCAGCCGCTCGGAGGGGACCCGTGCGCGCACCTTCGCGATCATCGCCTCCCGTTCCTCGACGGCCCTGGCGGTGATGGAGGTGCGTTCCTTCAGCTTGAGATAGTCCTGGACCTTCCGGATCGCGTACCGCGGGTCTTCCTGCCAGCTCGGGCTCGACGGGAACCAGCACCGCTCGCACCTCCAGCCGTACTCGGCCAGGAAGGCGTCGAGGTCTCTCAGCCAGGCGGTACCAGGTTCGGTGCTCTCCAGCTTCCTCGCGACCTCCGCCGCCGGCAGTTCGAAGACCGTCCCGAGGCCGAGGTCCAGGGCCCGCCGCGAGAGGTTCCAGAGCTCCCTCTCGCACTGGAAGCTCTTGTTGTCGAAGCCCCGGACCATCGCGGCGAACTCGTGTCCCGTAGGGTCGACCCCGAGCTGCTTGCACAGCTGCTGGAAGAGCATGAAGAACGAGAACGATAGGTACATCCCCCAGAAGTGGACCTCGCACATGCGGAAGCCGACCTGGCGCAGGTCCTCGAGCTTCTTCCCGAGCTCCATGGGCGAGGCCTTGTTCAGATTGAACTCCTTGAACGGCCGGTAGAGCTCCAGAAGCTCCTTCTTGTACTCGGCCCACCTCTCCCCGAAGACCTCGGAAGCCTCCACGAGGTGTTCCCGGAACTTGACCTCCCGTTCCCGGACCTCGGCTTCCGATTCGACGACCTTCGGCGTGACGATGAAACGCTGCGCCTTGTAGTCCCGCCAGATGATTCCCTTGCAGCTGGGCAGCGACAGCTTCGCGGCCGCCCAGCACATCCCGTGGGTCACGACCTCGGCCACCCAGGAGCCGGCCACGTAGTCGGCGGCTCCGTCGGGAATGTGCATTCCGTCTACAAACCACGCGTCGTGATGGGCGCAGTCCAACTCCGGGTCGAACTCGAATGGGGACGCCTCATATCTCATCGCGGCTTCCTTTCTCCCAGTGCCGGGGGCATGGATCGCAGGGCGGGGCTTGCCCCGCCGCCCGCGCGACGGGGTGTCGGGCAAGCCCCGACCTACGGTTTGGCGCGTTCGCTAATACCGGCGACCTGCCGTCTCCCAAACCTTCTCCAGCGAGAGGTCCGCGGCGATCGCCTTGTAGCAGTTGTAGCCGGGCAGCCCCCAGGACGAGCCGCCCGGATGTTGGCTCTGAGCGCAGCCGTACAGGTTCTTGATGTGCGTCCTGTACCCGGACCACTCGGGGATCGGCCGGAAGCTTCCCATCTGGGGCGCGGAGTGGCCGTACCCGGACCACGTGTCCCACGTGAACCGCTCCAGCAGGTCCGGCCCCAGGAGGACAAAAGAGTCGATCACGTTGTCTTCGGTCATGTTCGGAGCGTACCGGCGCCAGTCGTCGAGGAGGGCCTTGGCGGTCCTCTTCCGGATGCCTTCCCACTCCGCCTTCGTAAAGAAGCGATCTTCGGTCGTGTAGTCTTCGAGGAGGCAGAGGTGTTTGCCGGGAGGGGCGTAGCTCGGGACGAAGGCCGTGTCGTGCGTCAAGTGGTGGAAGAACCGGGACGGCAGGCCGTTGCGGTGGCAGTCGCCCAGCTTCCCGAAGCGGAGATAGTCCGGGTCGAGGGGGGCCAGGTAGCAGCGCTGGGTCATGCAGCCCGGGAAGTCCTTCTCCGCCGTGTACTTCGGCAGCTCGTGCAGCGCGAACGTCGCCCAGATCAGCCCGAAGTTGTCCCCCCAGAGGTTCTTCAGCCTCCGCTTCACGTCGTTGCTCGTGAGGCTCGGGTCGAGGAAGCGGAAGGCGAGCTGCCTCGGGTCGGCGCCGTTGACGACGAGCTGCTTCGCTTCGATCCGGGAGCCGTCGGCGAGGATGATCCCCTTGGCGCGCCCGTTCTCGACCACGATCTTGTCGACCTCGGCGTTCACGAAGAACTTCCCGCCCAGCGAGCTGAGCGCCCGCTGGAGGGCGTGGGCGATCGTGTGCGTGCCGCCGACCGCGATGGAGATCGGCAGCCCGCCGGCCATCGAACCCACCTGATGGAGGGTCGACATGAGGCCCTGGACGATGTGGGGGTAGGAGCCGGCGTGCCCCTGGGCGAGGCGCATGAAGTAGACCCTCATCGCGTCGCTCTCGAACAGGTCGTAGGCGACCTCGCCGATGGTCATGTACGGCCAGCGCGGGTCGATGGCCCCCGTCGCCAGGATCTCGTCTTCGATCGACCGGCTCCCGGGGGCGGTCGGCGGGTTGTAGAGCCACTCCTCCACGTTCTCCCCGAACCCCCGGCCGGGCCTCGCCGCCCACTTCTCGCACGTCTCGGCGTCCTTCTCCGAGAACTGCGCGATCGCCTTCAGGTTCTTGTGGAAGTTCTCTTCGACGAAGGTGACCTTCCCGGTCTCCGGGTCGACCTTCCGGGCGCCCCAGATCACCATGCCGCTGCCGTCGTCGAAGAGCATCGACTGGCTGGGCTCCGGCATGACGAGCTCCAGGCCGTGCTCCCTCAGCTTGAAGTCGTAGAGGGCGGGGCAGACGAAGAAGCGGATGAAAGTGGCGCACGTGTTCATCAGGAAGCCGGGAGCCGGCAGCTCGTCGCTGCAGAACTCTCCGCCGATCTCGTTCCTCCGATCGAACACGGCGACCTTCATGTTGTTCCGGGCGAGGTAGAGCGCCGTGACGAGGGCGTTGTGGCCGCCCCCGATGAATACTGCGTCGTAGGAGCTGTCAGCCATTGGGTATCTCCTATCTGCTGAGATGAGCGTCTAAGTTTCGCCGACCGGCCTGCCGGGGGATCAGAGCAGCCCCGCCGCCCTGGCCTTCTTCACGTGTTCCGGCTCCGACCACCACTTCTCGATGCCGAGTTGCTCGGCGATCGTGTTCACGGCGCAGTAACCGGGGCCGTAGTTCGCCATCCCTCCGGAGTGGCTGCTGGCCCCGCAGATGAAGAGCTTCTTGATCGGGGTGGAGTGATCCGAGCAGTACTCGTTGGGGCGCATGAAGCCCATCTGCAGCGGGTAGTAGGCCCCCTGCTTGATCGAGCCGCGCACCATGTCCGGGAACTTGTTCTCGATGTCGAGGGGACTCGTGACGTACGTGTGGATGATCGAGTCCTGGTTGATGTTCGGAGCGTACTTCGTCAGCACGTCGATCGACTGCTGCGCATACTCCTTACGCATCTGGTACCAGGCTTGCGCGCCCCCGTTCTTGAGCTCGTAGGGCGCGAAGCAGGTGAGGAGCCCCGTGTGCTTGTTTGGCGGAGCCTGGGACGGGTCGTGGATGGTCGGGAAACAGGCGTTGAACGCTGGCTTCGCCAGCTCGCCCCGCCGGATCGCCTCCCAATGGTTCACCAGGTCGTCCTCGCTGTCGTACCCGGCGATGCAGATCATGGCGTCGTTGATGTCCGGGTTCTTGGCCGCGGCGGTGAAGTTGGGCCTTTCGTGGAGGGCCATGTGCGTGACGAAGAGACTCCACTCCTCCCACCGGTACTGGTCCAGGCGCCCGGCGAACTCCTGGTCCAGGTTCTCGCGACCGATGAACTGGAAGAACGTCTGGTGGGGGTCCACCGAGCTCACCACCGCCAGGCCGGCCTCGATCACGTCGCCGTTGTCGAGCACGACCCCCTTGGCCTCCCCGTTCTCGAGGAGGATCTTCTGGACGCGGAAGCCGCCCCAGATCATGCCCTTGTTCTCGACGATGACCTTGCCGAGCAGGTGGGGGATATGGTGGGAGCCGCTCTGGCAGAGCCGGAAGTGCGTTCCGCGGTTGATCATGAGGGGGAAGAGGTAGCCGAGTCCCTCGAGGTCGTACTCGAGGCCCCACATGCACGCCAGGTAGAGGAAGAGGGTTCGGACCCGTTCGTTCTCGAACAGCTTGTCGATGATCTGTTTGGGGGTCTCGCCCGTGAACTCGTCGACCCGGGTCGTGATCGGATTGGTGTACAGCTTGGCGGCCTGCTCGAGACTCGGCAGGGCGTTCACGTACGTGGCCGGCGCCAGGAAGAGATCCATGGCCTTTTCGGTGAACGTGTAGAACTCGCGGTAGGCCTCCGCGTCCTTCTTGGAGAACCTGGCGATCGACTTGCAGGACTCCTCCAGGTCGGAGTAGAGGCAGAGCGACTCACCGTCAGAGAACACACAGCCGAACTGCACCCTCGGGTAGATGAACTTCAGGTCGTACTTCGTGTGGAGCTCCAGGTCCGGGAAGACCGGGGCGTACTCCGTCATCATGTGGTAGACGGCGTGGGTGTTGTGCCAGAACCCGGGACGCGTGACTTCCTCGGTGGCCAACCCGCCCCCGATCTCGTACCGCTTCTCCGCCACGAACACCTTGAGCCCCGCCTTCGCGAGGTATGCGGCGGTCGTGAGGCCGTTGGGGCCTCCCCCGATCACCACGACGTCATACTTGAGCTTCGCCATCTGCCTCTGCTCCTTTCCCAATGGTTCTCCGCGCCGGAAGCCCGGCGCCTGCGTTCGCATGGCGACCTTCGAAGGAAGTCGCGTCTCTCCGTCGACGGCCCTCAGATCCCCGGGGGCGCGAACCCGGCACTGTCTCCTCTTGGGGCCAGCCGCCGCGGAAGCCAGCCCCTTGATCGTCTATGCTCGTTTTGATCAACTGCCTTGATCGTTTAGGCCAGATATGATCAGACTAGAACCATCTTTGCTTCTCGTCAATGGCTTTTTCCGGGGCGCGCTCACTTTTTCCAGACGAGCCGGAAAGACGCGGGTTTCAGGGGATGCAGTCAGGAGGTGGAGCAACCCGGTGTTTGGAAGGCGGGGAGCGGAGCCCGGCGAAGAGAGCGGACCCCGATCCGCCGTGGTGGGACGGGACATCTCCACGCGCCAAGAGGAGCGCCTGCACGCCCTGCCCGAAGGGGGGGTCGGGTCAGCGGAGCGCCAGGGGACCGAGAGGAGGTCGGACGAAAGGGAAGACGGGCGTTCGAGGCCCGTGAATCAGCCGGCAGGCTGCCGAAAGAGCAGGCTGCGCGCGCCCCAAGGATGGGGCGCTCGCCCCTGCGCAGACGGCCCATCCTTGGCCCGCGCGGGGCGCATCCATCCCTGGAGCGAATCGCGGAGCTTGAAAAGCGTAGCGATTCGTGAGGGTTCGAAGGGGCCGCCCCCGAGGACCCGTAGCTGAAAAACCCATGGAAGGGGTTTTTCAGCACCCTGTCAGACGCGCCGGACCTCGATCCCCATGTCTCTGAAGGGTGCCGTGGTGGCGGTGTTTGCGCCGGTGTCGGTGATGAGGAGGTCGATCCGGGATGCGGGGCAGATGAGGAACTTGGCCACCTTGCCGAACTTCGAGTGGTCCGCCAGGGCGATCGTCTTGTGGGCCTGGTCCATCATTGCCTGGTTGACCGCGGCGTCCTCGCCGTTGTTCGCGGTCAGGCCGCGCGCGGGGTCGATCCCGTGTACGCCGACAAAGGCCTTGTCGATGTTGATGGTGCGCACGGCGCTGAGCGCCGTCGGTCC
>JACRCS010000993.1 GCA_016218905.1 Deltaproteobacteria bacterium | reverse complement strand
TCGAGAATCCCTGGAAGAGGCGCGGCTCCAGGCTCCCCTGCCGAACCAGGAAGACGCCCCGGCACTCGAGCCGGAAGTCCGTGCCGATGAGGTCGAGGACCGACGCGACCGCCTTCCCCTCGTCGAGGGTCGAGGAGACCCGTTGGGACGCCTCGAAGAGCACCGAGAGCTCCCGGACCCGGCTCTCGAGCTCCTCGCGGCTCTCCTCGAGCGACAGCGAGACCGCCCCGAAGACGTCGAAGATCTCCTCCAGGGTAGTGCCCTTGATCGCCAGGTAGCGCTCCACGACGCTGCTCGCCGAGGCAGCCCCGACGGCTCCCGCCAGGGTCCGTTCCACGAAGCCGCGCAGTTCGAGGAGGGTCTCATCCGAGGAGACGCGCCCGGGCAGCTTCCCGCCGAAGAACTCCCGGAGCTTCGCGTGCGCCTTCGGCCCGCCGATGAACTTTGCGAGGAGGTTCTCGAACTCCCGCACGGAGGGCGGGTGCGCCAGCCGGAACTCCTTCCGCTTCGGCTCGCCCGGGGCGAGGAGCCCCAGGAATCTCGGAAGCTGTTCCAGCTCGGCCGCGCCGTGGCGCGTGAAGAGGCTGACGGCCACGAAGCTGCCGGCGTTGAAGAAGAACGACCAGAAGAGCCCGTGAGACCAGACATCGAGGCCTTCCAGGCCGAGAAAGGCGGTGGGCCGCAGGAGCGACACACCCCAGGGGCCGCGCTCCACGAGCGCTGTGGGGAGCCACCCCGCCCCCGCGAGGGCGGGGACCAGGAACATGTACCCCCACGCGAGAAAGCCCAGGAAGAGGCCCGCAGCCGCTCCCTTGGCGGTCGCGTCCCGCCAGAAGAGCCCGCCCATCACCGCCGGGGCCCACTGCGCCGCGGCCCCGAAGGAGAGCAGGCCGATCTCCGCCAGGAAGAAGGTCTCTCCCAGCAGCCGGTAGTAGCCGTACCCGACGAGGATGATCGCGACAATGCCGAAGCGCTTGATATGGAGCAGGTACGGCGCCAGGTTCCCGGGCCAGTGCAAGCGCAGGAGGACCGGCATGACCAGGTTGTTGAGGAACATCGTGGAGAGGGTGACCGAGGAGACGACCACCATCCCCGTGGCCGCCGAGAGCCCCCCGATGAAGACGAAGAGGGCGAGGACCTGCCGGCCCGCGGCGAGGGGGATCCGGAGCACGAACGTGTCCGCGAAGGCCGGATTGCCGACGAGGAGCAGCCCTCCGAAGGCGATCGGCACGACGAAGACGTTGATCAGGAAGAGGTAGAGGGGGAAGAGCCACATCGCCTTCCGGACGTGATCCTCGTCGCAGTTCTCCACCACCATGACGTGGAACTGCCGCGGCAGGAGCATCACCGCGGCCATGGAGAGGTAGAGGGAACTCGCCCAGGAGGTGTAGACGCCCCTCTCCTGCCCGAAGGTGAGCAACGCCGAGTACGAGGGGTCCTCCGCGATCCGGGTCAGGATGTCCCGAAAGCCCCCGAAAATACCCCAGGTGACGAAGCTTCCCACCGCGAGGAGCGCCAGGAGCTTGACCAGGCTCTCGAGCGCGATGGCCGCGATCATGCCCTCGTGTCGCTCCGAGGGATCGAGGCTGCGGGCGCCGAACATGCCCCCGAAGACGCCGAGCACCAGCGCCACGAGAAAAGCGCTGTCGCCGAGGACGAGACCCGATCCCACGGTGTGGCCGAGAAAGCCGCGCGGAGTGTAGCGCGTGAGAAGATCGAAGGTGGAGGAGACCGCCTTGAGCTGGAGTCCGATGTAGGGAGAGATCCCGATGATGGCCATGACGGTGACGAGCGCGCCGATGCGGCCGCTCTTTCCGTAACGCGACGCGACGAAGTCCGCGATCGAGGTGATGTGGTTCGCCCGGGCGACGCGGACCATCCGGCGCAGGAGCGCCCACCACGAGAAGGCGATCAGCGTCGGCCCCAGGTAGAGCGCGAGGAAGCTGAAGCCGGCGTTGGCGGCCCGGCCGACACTGCCGTAGTACGTCCAGGAAGTGCAATAGACGGCGATGGAGAGCGAATAGACGTACGGATTCGAGATGAGGCTGCGGCCGTGGTCCTTGCGCCGCTCGGCCCAGTAGGCGACCCCGAAGAGGAGGAGCAGGTAGCTGAACGCCCAGAGCGCCACCCGCCCCGGAGTGAGGAGCATCACACGTCCTCGTCGGGGGGCAGGCGCCCGAGGATCCCGGCGTAGAGGGCGATCACGGCGATGGCCGCCCCCCACCCCAACGTCAGGTAGAGGAAGAGGAGCGGAAAGCCGCCCAGGGAGACCTGGCGGTTGAAGATCTGAAGGAACGGGAAGTTGATCATCAAGGCGCCCAGAACGAGCCCGATCAGCCACCACTGCCGGAGCTTGGCGCGATCGGTGGCCCTGCCCGCGCGAGGCCCGCGGGACGGCAGCCGTCGGCCGCCCCGCCGCCGAGTCACCCCTCTCCTCGGCGCTGGCGGAAGCGGATGGTCACCGGCACGCCCTCGAACCCGAAAGCCTCCCTCATCCGCCCGAGGAGGTAGCGCTGGTACGCCTCCGGAAACCCCGAGACGTAGCTCGTGAACGCGGCGAAGACGGGCGGCGCGCACCGCACCTGGGTCATGTAGTAGATCCTCGCCCGCTTCCCGCCCACGGGGGGTGGCGGAAGAGCCCGCAGGACGCCCTCCAGGAAGTCATTGAGCTGGGAGGTGGGGATGCGCTTTCGCCACTCGGAGTGGACGTGGTCCACCAGCTCGAAGAGCTTCGCTACCCGAAGCCCCGTCAGCGCCGAGAGGCTCAAGATGGGCAGGTACGCCCTCGCTCCCAGGCGATCCTTGAGGTCGCGCACGGTCCGGTCGAAGGTCTTCTCGTCCTTCTCCACCGCGTCCCACTTGTTTAGCCCGAGGACGGCGCCCTTGCCGGCCTTCTCGACCAGGTGGAGGATGCGCGCGTCCTGATCCGTGAGCCCCTCGCACGCGTCCAGGAGCACCACGCAGACGTCCGCCCGCTCGATGGATCGCAGCGCCCGGGCGACGCTCCAGCGCTCGACGTTCTCCTCGATGCGGCTCTTCCGCCGGATCCCCGCCGTGTCGATCAGCAGGTACTCGCGCCCCTCGGCCCGAAGCGGCGTGTCGATGGAGTCCCGGGTGGTGCCGGCTGTCGGGCTCACCAGCAGCCGATCTTCGCCCAGGAGGCGGTTCACGAGCGAGCTCTTGCCTACGTTGGGCCGCCCCAGGACCGCCACGCGGACCGCGCGTTCGCCTTCCTCGCAGACGTCCCCCTCCGGGGGGATCCTTCCCTCCAGCGCCTCGAGCAGGTCGTCCATCCCGCGGCCGTGTTCGGCGGAGACCGCGACCACGTCCGGGAAGCCCAGCTGGTGGAACTCGAGCGCCGCGCCCTCGAGCCGCTCCGCGTCGACCTTGTTGGCTACGACGACGACGTCCGCCTCCCGGGTGCGGAGGTAGTGGGCCAGGTCGTCGTCGCCGGGCAGGAGCCCCTCCCGGGCGTCCACCACGAAGAGCACGACGTCCGCTTCGTCCGCGGCGAGCCACGCCTGCGCGCCCACCCGCGCCACGCACACGTCCGCTGGGTCCGACTCGAAGCCGCCGGTGTCGACCACCGTGAAGCGCCGCCCTTCCCAATTCGCCTCGGCGTAGTTGCGGTCCCGGGTGACCCCCGGGACGTCCTCGACGATGGCCGCCCTCCGGCCGACGAGCCGGTTGAAGAGGGTCGACTTCCCGACGTTGGGCCGGCCAACGATCGCCACGAGCTTCACGACTTCACCTCGTACCCGAAACGCCGCAACGCCGCGGGATCCCGGGTCCAGTTCCGGTCGACGGCGACGTGCAGGTCCAGGTACACGCGGCTCTGGAGGAGCCCCTCCAGGTCGTGCCGCGCCCGCATCCCGATCGCCTTGATGAGCCGCCCGCCTTTTCCGATGAGGATCCCCTTCTGGCTGTCCCGTTCGACGTGGATCGTGGCGTAGACGACCACCACGCCGGTCTCCGGGTTCTCCTTCCAGGAATCGATCGTGACCGCGATGCTATAGGGGACCTCCTCCCCGGTCAGTTGGAAAGTCTTCTCGCGAATGAACTCGGCGGCGATGAAGCGCTCCGTCCGGTCGGTGAGGACGTCCTCCGGGTAGTACTCGGGACCCTCGGGCAGGAGCGCCGCCAGAGCTTCGAGGAGCTCCTCGACGCCCTCGCCCTTGGCGGCGGAGATCCGGAATGCGGAGTGGAAGGGGAGCAGGTCCGAGTAGGCCTCGGTAGGAGCCGAGCCGATGTCGATCTTGTTCAGCGCGAGGATGACCGGGACGGCCGCGCCGGCGAGCCGGCGGGCAAGGCTCCGGTCGTCCTCCGTGGGACCCGACGTCGCGTCGGCCAGGAAGACGGCGGCGTTGAGGTCGGGCAGGCAGGCGAGCGCCTCCCGGACCATGTAGCGGTTGATGAGTTTCTCGCCCTCATGCACGCCGGGCGTGTCGAAAAAGATGAGCTGGGTGTGGCCGCGGTTGAGGACGCCCGCGATCCGGTTTCGCGTAGTCTGGGGCTTCGGCGAGGTGATGGCGATCTTCTCGCCCAGGAAGCGGTTGAGCAGCGTGGACTTCCCGACGTTGGGTCTGCCCAGGAGGCCGATGAAGCCCGAGTGGGTAATCGACGTCACGCGCACCCTTTCTCATGAGGCGTTCCGGCGTCCGGCGGCGCGAATCATAGCTGAAACCGGGCGGAGCGGCAAACCGCGCGGTTCGCCTGAGGGCGTATCGGCGTCATGGGACGTATGGGACCGATGGGACCTATGGAAGCCGAGAGAGATGATTCCCATGGGTCCCCTAAGTCCTATAAGTCCCATGGCGCCGCAGCAACGCGACACCCGGCTAGCGCTCTTCGATGTGCTTCGAGAGATAAAAGCCCTGGAGCACCACGAAGAGCAGCATCAGGCCCGTCGTCCCGAAGACCTTGAAATTGACCCAGTCGGCGGTGGAGAAGCGGTAGGCCACGAACAGGTTCGCGCCGCCTAGGAGGGCGAAGAAGAAGGCCCAGGCCAGGTTCAGCGTCCGCCACGCGTGGGGCGGGAGAGAGATCTTCTCCTTGAGCAGGCTCTCGATCAGGTTCTTCCCGAAGAAGGCGTGGCTGCCTGCCAGGGCGGAGGCGAAGAACCAATAGAGCACCGTGGGCTTCCACTTGATGAAGGTCTCGTTGTGTAGGACGAGCGTCGCGCCTCCGAAGACGACGATGATCCCGAGGCTAACCCAGAGCATCGGGTCGACCTTCCGCCGCCGAAGTAAGGTCCAGCCGATCTGGGCGAAGCTCGCCGCGATGGCGACGCCGGTGGCGACGTAAATCCCCTTCACCTTGAAGGCTACGAAGAAGACCAGCACCGGAAAGAGGTCGAAGAGGACCTTCATGGATTCTCCTGTGAGAGGCGCGCAGGGGGCGCCGGAAGACGAACCTCGTCATCCTAGCATCCCTCGCCCCCGCTTGTCTGCGCGCTTGCGACTGGACGGAAGCCGGGTAGATCCGCTATCTTAGCAAGACATTAAGTCACGGCACGGCTCAGAGGTTCTGCGCTCCCATGGGACACATCCTGATCATCGAAGACGATCCGACCATCCGCGACGTGGTTCAGTACGCGCTCACCTCCGCCGGGCACGCCGTCCGCACGATGCCCGACGGCCCCTCCGGAATCGCTTCGGCCAAGGCCGATCCGCCGGCGCTGGTCATCCTCGACTTCAAAATGCCGATCATGGACGGAGGAGAGGTCCTGCGGGTTCTCAAGAACTTCCAGCCGGACCTACCCGTCTTCTTCTTCACCGTGCTCGGCGATTTCGCGGACCGCAGCGCTCTGTCGGAAGCCGACGCCTGCTTCGTGAAGTCCTCCGACCTGACCCCACTCATCGACGCCGTGTCCCGCGCCGTCGCCGCCTGACGGGAAGCACGCCCCACGTCGCCCCCCCACGCCCGTAACTTCCCGCCCTCCCGCAGCCGAACTGTTACCGAAGCCGTTCTCTATCGCCGAACGATGATTTCCTGCTCCGGCCGCAAACCTGTCGAAAAAACATGGATCTCGACCCTCGGGTTTTCACCCCTGGTGTACGATAAGGAAAACGAACCCCGCACGGAGTTAGACGGCAAGAAATCTTTGCAGGGGGAGGCCGATGCGAGCTCTCATCGTAGATGATTCCGAGACCATGAGGATCGTGGTGGCGCAGTACCTCCTCGAGATAGGCCTCACCGGGCTCGATGAGGCGGGCGACGGGCTCCAGGCTCTGCGGCTCTTGCGCGAGAACGAGTACGACTGCGTCTTCCTGGACCTGAACCTCCCCCTCCTGGACGGAGTCGCCCTTCTGAGGGCCGTGCGGGCGGAGGGGAACGCCGTCCCAGTGATCGTGGTGACGACGGAGAGGTGCCGCGTCGTAGAAGCCGTCAGGGCAGGCGCAAACGAGTACGTCCTCAAGCCCTTCGACAAGGAGATGCTCGCGCGCAAGGTGAAGGCTGTACTGGGCTCGGAACTCTCTCCGCTCCGCTCTACCGCCCAACAGGCGCTCCGGGTCTGATTCCCAGGCCTCCTCCGGGCTCGACGCCCGCTTCCCCCGCCCCGGTCCTCTCCAAGACTCCCCGGTCCACCCCCGGACGCCTTCAGGGCCCTCTTCTTTGCCCAGCTACGACACATTGCTGCTCAAGAAGAGAAGTAGATTGTGTCATAAAACTCCGTTCTAAGCCTGTCCCAGGTTTACAAGTGCCCTTTAGCCGGTATATTAGCGGAGCAATTCTCCTGGCCGGCCACCCATCGCCGGCAGGTAAGAGGAGGGCAGGTGCTCCTCAACTCACGTCGACGCGCCTGGGGGGGGCGCTGATGACATCAGGCAGCGCAACGCCGAGGCGACGCTACGCGCTCACCGCGGCTCGCAAGGCGGTCGCCCGCAGGCGAGCGGACCAAGCGCTCCGCGAGCGGACCGGCCGCCTGGAGGAGGCGCTGCGGGAGCAGACGTCGCGCGCGGAAGCGGCCGAGAAGGAGCTCGAGCTCTTAGCCTACGCAGTCTCCCACGACCTGAAGGGGCCCCTCTGGTCCGTCCACGGCATCTCTTCCCTGTTGTACGAGGATCTCCGCGCCACCCTACCCGCGGAAGCGGCCCACCATCTCCGTCTCCTCTGCGACGAGACCGCAAGAATCACTGACATGGTGAACGGCCTGTTGAACTTCTCCCGCGTCGGCCGACAGTCGTTCGAGAGGCGCCCCGCGGACGTCGGGAAGCTCGCGCGCGGGTGTCTCGAGAAACTGCGTTCGCAGTGGGAGGGACGGCAGCTCGCGATCGAAGTGGCCGAGATGCCCCCGTGCGAGGCCGACCCCGCGCTCGTCGGCGAGCTCCTGCTCTCCCTTCTCTCCAACGCCTTGAAGTTCACGCACACCCAGGAGACGGGACGGATCGAGATCGGCTCTCGGGAGCAGGACGGCGAGGAGGTCTACTTCGTAAAGGACAACGGGGCGGGTTTCGACCAGCGGCACGGGGACAAGCTCTTCGCCATGTTCCAACGCCTGCACGGACGAGAAGAGTGGCCGGGAACGGGAGTGGGGCTCGCGATCGCGCAAAGGATCGTCCACCGCCACGGCGGGCGGATTTGGGGGCAGGGGGCGGTCGGACAGGGGGCAACCTTCTACTTCACCCTCGGGGAGAGGAAGCGCTCTCTCCTGGACGGCACGCGGGGAGGCGAGGATGAAGAACGAGCTCAGGATCCTGCATCTGGAGGATAATCCCGTCGACGCGGCGGTTGTCCACCAACACCTTACCCGGGGAGACTTGTCCTGCAGCATCGAGGTCGTCGAGGCGGCGGAGGACTTTGTCGCGGCCTTGGATCGCGGGCCCTTCGATCTGATTCTCGCCGACCACACCCTTCCGGCCTTCGACGGACTCTCCGCGCTCGCCCTCGCGCGAGACAAGGTCCCGGACGTCCCGTTCCTCTTCGTCTCCGGCACGATCGGCGAGGAACGCGCCATCTCCGCCATGAAGAGCGGCGCGAGCGACTACGTCCTCAAGAGCAACCTGCAGCGGCTGGTCCCCGCGGTGGAGCGGGCGCTCAAAGAGGCCGAGGAACTCGCGGCCCGAAAACGGGGAGAACAGAGGATCGAGCACCTAAACCGCGCCCTGCTCGCCGTCCGAACCATCGACCAGTTGATCGCCCGCGAGACCGATCCCGAGAGGCTCATCGCGGAGACCTGCGCGCTGCTCGTCGCGCACCGGAGCTACAGCGGGGCCTTCGTGATCCTGACGGACGCGGACGGCAAGCCTACGGCCTTCGCGGAGACGGGCTTCGAGGAGGGCAGGCCCCTGCTCGCCAAGGCCGTCCGACAGGGGACGGTGCCCCCCTGCTGCGAACAAGCGCGCGTGCAGGGAGGCGTGTTCCGCGTGAGGAATTGTGACCAGGCGTGCGCCGACTGCCCCCGCTTCGACTGCCGGGCCTGGACCGAAGGCGGATACTTCTGCCTCCAGCACGGCGACAGGCTCCTCGGGTACCTGTCGGTCACACTGGAGCCGGACCAGACGATGGACTCCGAAGAGGAGTCGATCTTCTCCGACCTCGCCCGGGACGTCGCGCAGGCGCTCTACGCGCTCTACCAGGACAAGACCGTGCAGCAGATGCAGGGAGAGCGCGAGCTCATGGAAGCCGAGTTGCGGCAGGCCCAGAAGATGGAGGCCGTGGGGCGCCTCGCCGGGGGAGTGGCCCACGACTTCAACAACATGCTGACCGTGATCCTCGGCTCGGTAGAGCTCGCGTTGGCGCGTCTGAATCCCGGGGATCCTGCCCACAGGCATCTGCAACAGATCAAGCGGGCCGGGGAGCACTCAGCCGAGCTCACCCGCCAACTCCTGGCCTTCTCTCGGAAACAGATCCGCCAGCCGATGGTCCTGCAGCTCCACCACCTCATCGCCGACCAGAAGAAGATGCTCGATCGGCTCATCGGGGAGGACGTGAAGATCGACTTGCTGCCGTCCGAGGAGCTCTGGGACGTACAGATCGACCCCAGCCAGTTTCACCAGATCGTCGCGAACCTGGCCGTCAACGCGCGCGACGCCATCCGTGGCGTGGGAACCGTGACCATCGGAACCGACAACGTGACGCTTGGCACGACCTACAGTCGGCGCAAGCCCTATGTCAAGCCCGGCGAGTACGTGAGGCTCACCTTCCGGGACACGGGCGAGGGAATGGACGCCGCTACCCTGGAGAAGATCTTCGAGCCCTTCTTCACGACCAAGGGGCGCGGGATCGGTACCGGACTGGGCCTGTCCACCGTCTACGGAATCGTGAACCAGAACGATGGGATCATCGACGTCTTTAGCCAACCGGGCGTGGGGACCGAGTTCCACCTCTACTTTCCGCGGTTCCAAGGGCAAGCGACGAAGCCGGCCGAGGCTCCCGGCGGACCCTCGGGGAGGGGGAGCGAGACGATCCTGGTCGTGGAAGACGAGGAGCAGATCCTCGAGGTCGTCGAGACGATGCTGGAGCGCTTCGGGTACACCATTCTCGCGGCGGCGAGACCGGAGGAGGCGTGCCTGCTCTGCGAGAAGAGCGACCGGGACATCCACCTGCTCCTCACCGATGTCGTCATGCCGGGCATGAGCGGAAAGGAGCTGGAGAGGCGGATCGTGGCGCTGAAGCCCGGAATCAAGACTCTCTTCATGTCCGGTTACACCGCTGACGTCGTCGCTCATAGAGGCATCGTGGACGGCGGAATGAACCTCATCAACAAACCTTTTTCAGCGGAGGAGCTGGCCTCGAAGGTTCGTGCCGTGCTGGACGCCTAGAACTGCCCCGCTCCCCCGGACCGATCGGTCCGATCCGTTCGGAACCCGCGCCCCGTTTGTCAAAACCGGCCGCTCGGCTATAACCTCCGTACATTCGGAACGCAGCACCTCGGGAGGCGCTCGATGCGAGTGGACCTGGACCTCGGCCGAATCCACTTCAGGGCGAGCGACGGCGACCTGCCGGAGGGCGCGCGGCGAGAACTCCTGGCGCGGAGGCTGGCCGGCTGCGGCAGGGTACTGCGGGCAGGCGAGCCCTTGCAGGACCTGGGCGCCGTGCTGCCCCTGCGCGCGGAGGTGCCCGCCGGCGGCGTTCTCACCCCGCTGCCGGTCCACCCGCGGGAGCCGTATCGGATCAAGACGGTGGAGCTCCGGGGCGGGGGCTGCCCTCCTTATGAGGTGCGGAGGCGGGCCATCGAGGCGGCCGGCTACAACACCTTCCTGCTCAAGGAAGAGAAGGAGATCGTCACGTACATCGACCTCCTGACCGACAGCGGCACGTCCGCCATGAGCGACCAACAGTGGTCGGCGATGCTCCGGGGTAACGAGGACTACGCCGGCTCCCGAAGCTACTATGCGCTCGAACGTGCGATCCGGGAGGTGTACGGCTGGAAGGAGATCGTCCCGACCCACCAGGGCAGGGGCGCGGAGCACATCGTCTCCACCCTCTTCATCAAGCCCCTCCTCGCCGAGTACCCGGGCGACCCGATCTACGTCCCGAAGAACATGTACTTCACGACCACCAAGGTCCACATCCTCCGGGCCGGCGGCACCTTCATCGACCTCATCATCGACGAGGCGCACGACCCCGGGGCGGTCCACCCCTTCAAGGGCAACCTCGACCCCGAGAAGCTCGAGAGGCTCATCGGCGAGTGCGTCGACCGGTGGGGCAAGGTCGACGGCCCCCGTCACATCGCGTACGTGCACCTGGAGGCGTGCGTCAACATGGCGGGCGGACAGCCCTTTTCGATGGAAAATCTCCGGGCCCTGCGGGCCCTCACCCGGAAGTACGGGATTCCGCTCCTCTTCGACGCCACCCGGATGGTGGAGAACGCCTATTTCGTCCAGCAGCGGGAGGAGGGCTACGGGCGGAAGAGCGTCGCCGAGATCGTGCGGGAGATGGCCGACCTGAGCGACGGCTGCACGATGAGCTCCAAGAAGGACCACCTGGTCAACATCGGCGGTTTCCTGGCGCTCAACGACTCCGAGAGGGCCGTCAAGGCGCGCGAGATGCTCGTGGATTTCGAAGGGTTCCCCACCTACGGGGGCATGGCCGGCTACAGCATGGAGGCGCTGGCCCAGGGGATCCGCGAGTCGATCGACGACCACTGGATCGCCTACCGGATCGGACAGACGCAGTACCTGGGAGAGCTCCTGAAGCTCGGCGGGATCCCCATCGTCGTGCCGGTGGGGAGCCACGCGGTCTTCATCGACGCGAAGAGCTTCCTGCCCCACCTGCCCCAGGAGCGCTTCCCCGGCGAGGCCCTGGCGGCCTCCATCTACCTGCACTCCGGGGTGCGGACGATGGAGCGCGGGATCGCGTCGGCGGGGCGCGACCCGAAGACGGGAGAGCAGCACTTCCCGAAGCTCGAGCTCGTGCGGCTCACTATTCCCCGCCGCGTCTATACCCAGTCCCACATGGATTACGTGGCCGAGAAGATCATCGAGCTCCACGAGATGAGGGAGCGGATCCGCGGGCTCGAGATCGCCTGGGAGCCCACCGCCGGGTCGCTCCGCTTCTTCCTCATGCGGTTCCGGCCCTTGGGGGGAGAGCTGATCGCCTGAGGCAGCTCACTCGCGCCGCGCACGTTCGACCGCGCGGCGTATGGCCGCGTAGAGGTCGTGCGGCTCCGCCGGCTTGGGAAGGTAGTCGTCCATGCCGGCCTGGAGGCAACGCTGCCGGTCCTCCCGGAGCGCGTGCGCGGTGAGCCCGATGACGGGCGTGCGACGACGGGTCCCGCCGGCCTCCCTCTCGAGGTTTC
>JACRCS010001027.1 GCA_016218905.1 Deltaproteobacteria bacterium | reverse complement strand
GGCGCCGACGATGCCGACGGTCTGGGCCTTCGTCACGGGGACCGGCGGGCGGAGGAAGCTCGCACCGACGCGGTCGGTGACGAACCGCTTCAGTGCTCGGATCGACGCCGCGCCGTCGATCTCGGCGCGCCGGCAAGAGGTCTCGCAGGGTTTCGAACAGACCCGGGCGCAGACCGCCGGGAACGGGTTGCTCGCGCTGATCACGTCGAAGGCGGCCTCGTACTCCTCCTCCCAGGCGAGCCCCACGTAGGAGGGTATGTCCGTCCCGATGGGGCAGCCCTGCTGGCAGGGCGCCGGGGCGTAGCCCTCGCGGTACTCGTCGTACGCGGCGCCGGGCTCGTCGTCTCCGCAGGTACACATAAGCTCTTCAGCTTCGCTCGTCAGCTGCGACATCTTGTGGTCACTCCTCGTCAGGCCGGATTCCGGCGAAGTCTTTCACGATACTCCGGCGCGTACGGCAGCCGGGTGAGCGCCGCCGCCTCCGGGGTCAAGGCCACGAGATCGTTGCGGGACACCTTGTGGATGTCGTCATACCCGAGGGCGTGGACGATGGCCGCCATCTGCCAGCGCACCGACTCGAGGAAGTAGTGGATCTGGAGCGCCTTCTTCCCGACGTTCACGTTCGAAGTGCGGTCCGGGTCCTGGGTCGCCGCGCCGATCACGCAGTTGCCGACGCTGCATTGCATGCACGAGATACAGCCTCCGGCGATCAACATGGCGGTACCCATGCCCACCGCTCTGGCTCCGAGCGCGATCGCCTTCACCGCGTCGACGCCGTCCTTCACGCCGCCCATTAGGACGATCGGCAGTTGTCCCTCGGCCTGCTCCTCCCGGAGCCCCTCGAGCGCCTCCTGGAGCCCGGCGATGGTCGGGATACCCACGTACTCCAGGACCTCGTTGTTCGCGGCGCCCGTTCCGCCCTGGAGGCCGTCGAGCTCCACGAAGTCGAGCTTGTCCTTCAACGCGATCTTGATGTCGTCCCGGGCGCGGCCGGCCCCGAGCTTGATGCCGATAGGGACGCGCCATCCCGTCGCCTCACGCAACTCCGAGACCTTCATGATGAGATCGTCGCCCCCGAGGATGTCCGGGTGGCGCGACGGAGACCGGAGGTCCATGCCCGCGGGGATGCCTCGGACCGCAGCGATCTCCTTCGTGAGCTTGGCGGCCATGAGTTGGCCCCCGAGGCCCGGCTTCGCCCCCTGGGACATGTAGATCTCGAGTGCCTCCGCCCGCTTGGCGTCGTGGACGTTCCACCCGAGCCTGCCCGCGAGGCACTGGGCGATCATCTGGCGCGCCTCGGCCCGGTCCGAGGAGAGCATCCCGCCCTCACCGCCGTTCTCGCTGATCCCCGAGAGGCGCGAGGCCGCGCCGAGCGCCGTCTTCATCTCGGGACTGAGCGCGCCGAAGCTCATGGGCGCGATCATCAGCGGCATACTGAGGTCGAGCGCTCTTCCGCCGTGTTTCTCACCGATGAGGGTGCGAAGGTTCACCTTCGAGACGACGTCGGGGTCTGCGCCTAGCTTCTCGACGTCGACCTTCAAGGCGATGTCTTGAAAGTGGGGGACGTGGCGGGCCGCGCCGTAGCCTCGAACCCGGTATCGGCCGATCAGGGCCTTGACCCGGATATCCTCGGTGACCTTCGGGTTCCAGTACTCCTCCCGGCCACCGGAGAAGGTGAAGTAGGGAAGCTTCCGGAGTCTGGGCTCCGGCGTGCCGTACCGGAGGAGCTTGCCCTCGCAGACGATCTTCTTGAACGCGCCGGAGAACCTCAGGTCGTAGCGGTCCAGGAACTCCATGACGCTGTCGACCTCCTCGGAAGTCGCGTCGACAAGCTTCGCGTCAGTGCCCAGGGACTGCACCTCGCCCCCGACGTAGATCTCGCCGCCCATCATGTCCTGGCCGACGAGTTCGCCGGAGTTGCCGAGGATGATGATCCGGCCGCCGTAGAGCATGTAGCCGGCCATGAAACTGGCGTCTCCGGCGCAGCAGAGGGTACCCTTCTTCATCACCTGGCCCGCCCGGGACCCCATGTTGCCGCAGATGACGATCTCACCGCCCCTGAGCCCCTCGCCGGCGACCGCGCCTGCGTTCCCCTTCACGACGATCGAGCCCTGGAAGAGGTTGTCGCCCACCCCCCAGCTCACGTTGCCCTCGACCACGATGTGCGGCCCGTCGCACATCCCGCCGCAGTAGTACCCCGCCGACCCCCGAATGCGGACCTGAATCGGGTTGATGAGCCCTGTCCCGATGTAGTGACGCGCGTCCGGGTTCAGGATCTCCACGTTCTGATGGGTGGACCCGTAGCCCCGCAGGACCTCGTTTGCGACCCGGATCGGGGTCTTCGCCAGATCGATCGTGACCATGTCGTATCTTCCTCCCTGCGCATCGAAGCGGCAGGCTCTCAGCGCCCGTGGATCCATCTGATTTCGTCGGCGAGCGCGGACGGATCCACGCCCCGCGAGGCGACACCTAGGGCTTGATCGGTGTCGCGCCGCGGCTGCGCTGTCCGCGCCCGCCGACGCGGGTTGGGTCGACTCTTTCTCAGTTCTCCAGCGACCAGAGGCCGCAGGTGAGCGGCGCCGGCTCCCGCGTCGTGAGGCTGCGGCCCGGGAAGAGGCGGTTCAGGGCGACCTCCTCCGAGGAGACCGCGACCATGAGGTCGTCCTCGTAGACGACGAGAGGCTTGGCCGCGAGTTTGTCCTTCGCGTACCCGATGGAGTCCTTGGTGGCGACGAGGTAGGTGAAGGTACCGTCGAGGTCGTCGAGCGAACCGCGGAGGGCCTCCTCCAAGGACGCGCCCCGGTCCATTCGATAGGCCAGGTAGACGGCGATCAGTTCGGTGTCGTTCTCGGTGTGGAACCGCATGCCCTGGCGCTCGAGTCGGCGCCTCATGATCCAGTAGTTCGTGAGCTGACCGTTGTGGACGACGCAGACGTCCGGGAAGCCGGTGGCCCAAAACGGGTGCGTCGTCTCCGGGTGCACGCCGGTCTCGGTGGCGAGCCGCGTGTGGGCGATGCCGTGGGAGCCGTCGAAGTCGTGGGCCTCGTAGACTTGGGCGAGGCGCCGGGGCTGCCCGACGTCCTTCACGATGTCGAGGCTCGAGCCGAGGGAGAGGAGCTGGGCCGCGTCTTCCACCGCGTGGGCGAACCGGGAGACGTCGCCGCTGTAGCGAACGACGACCCGGTACGTGATCCCCTGCCGCTCCTCCTCGACGACCTCGGCACCCTCCCGATCCAAGGTCTCCCGGATTCTCGCCACATCCTCTTCGGCCCGGGCAAAGAAACGGAGCCGGAGCGAGCCGTCGTCGAGGGGCGTTCGATACATCGCCCACCCGTCCGAGTCGGGCCCACGGTGGAGGATGCACTGCATCATCTCGGTTAGAGCCTCCCCCGTCGTCATGCCGATACCAGGCCGTTGTTTGCCTTTGAAGAGAATTCCCGCGATTCCACACATAGTGACCTCCCGATCGAGCTCTGCCCCGCGGGGCGACCTCCAATCCCCACACGTCGTTTGACGACGTGTGGGAGCTTAGCAAGCTCTCGGAAACAGGTCAATAGCCAAAAGCACTTTTTTTTCATGTAGTGCAACAAAAAGAAGAGACCCCTGTAACAGCTCGCCTCTCAGCGCCGACCGAACCCTGCAGG
>JACRCS010000997.1 GCA_016218905.1 Deltaproteobacteria bacterium | reverse complement strand
GATCCAGGGCGAGCCGACCGGTTCCGCGCGGGAGAAGGCCCTCTCGCGGCTGCGGGAGGTGGAGCTCACCGACTTCGTCCACCACCGGCCGGACAAGATGAGCGGCGGCCAGCGCCAGCGGGTCGCCATCGCGCGCGCCCTCGTCACCGAACCCGACCTCATCATCGCCGACGAGCCGACGGCAAACCTCGACTCCGGCACGAGCCACCGCGTCTTGGAGCTCATGCGCTCGCTCAACGACTCGGAGGGCACGACCTTCCTCTTCTCCACCCACGACCCGAGGCTCCTCGACCAGGTGAAGCGCCTCGTGAGGCTCGAGGACGGCCGGATCGTGGACGAGGAGGTCCGGCCTTGACGCTCGCGAAGATCGCCTTCCGCAACGTCCTCAAGAACCGCCGGCGGAGCCTCATCACGATCCTGGCCATCGGCTTCGGGTTCATGGCGGTGGCCATGTTCAAGGGCTACACCCACAACTCCTACCAGAAGATCACGCTCGGGGCGGTCTTCCGGGAGGCGCCGGGGCACCTGGTCGTCTTCAAGAAGGGCTTCCTGGAGGAGGGGAAGATCGACCCGGCGAAGTACCTCTTCTCGGGCGAACAGGTGGAGGCGCTGCGCAGGCTCTTGAGGGCGGAGCCCGCGGTCGTCTGGACGGCCCCGAAGCTCGCCCTCTCCGGGCTCATCACGAACGGGGACACCTCGACGATCTTCATCGCCGACGCCATGGATCCCGTCGAGGAGAGAGCGATCTGGGCCTTCTTCCCGGGCCCCTCCGCTTCCAGGCGGGAGGCGCTCCCGGCGAGCACTCCCTTCGCTTCCCTGCTCGGGCCTCAGCTCGCGCGGCTCCTGCGGCTCCGGGTCGGCGACGGCGCGGTCCTCATGGCGACCACGAGAGCCGGACAGATGAACGCGGTGGACGTGCAGGTGGCCGGCTTCTGCCCCACGATCTCCGACGCCATCGACGACAAGTACCTCAAGATCCCCCTCTCCCTCGCGAGGAACCTCTATGACTTCGACGGCGCCGACCGGATCTGCGTGCTGCTCCGGGACGAACGGCTGACCGGGCCCGTGAAGGCTTCGCTCTCCCGGACCCTGGGGGCGCAGACGGGCCTCCAGCTCGACATCCGGACCTGGGCCGACCTCTCCCTCTACTACCAGAAGGTCAAGAGCTTCCTGGACGTCGTCTTCCTCTTCATCTTCTCGATCGTCATGGTCATCGCGGTCATGGGCACCTTCAACACCATGTCCATGGCCGTCTACGAGCGGACCCGGGAGATCGGCACCTTGCGCGCGCTGGGTCTAAAGCCGAGGAGCGTCGTTCGGCTCTTCGCCACGGAGGGCGCTCTCCTCGGCCTCCTCGGAAGCCTCCTCGGCTCGGCCCTCACCGGGGTCGGCTACCTGCTCCTGCGCGCCGCCCACCTCACGTACAAGCCGCCGGGGGTGGCCGAGAACGTGCCGGTCGAGATCGACCTCGTGCCCCGAGTCCTGGCCGTGAGCTTCCTCTTCTTCGTCGCCCTGTCGATCTTCTCCGCGGCCGTTCCGGCCCGCAGGGCCGCGCGCCAGAGCATCGTCGACGCCTTGGCCCACGTATGAGAGGTCTGCCGGTGCGAGTGCTCCTCCTCTTCGTCACCCTCCTCGGGGCCGCTTCGGCCGGCGCGACCGATCCTCGCGAGGTGCTCGAGAAGGCGGATCGGGCTCGGGGCAAGGTACCGGGCCTCGTCTGGACGGTGAAGATGAGCACGGCGGAAGGAGGGGACGGGCGGGAGGAGACGCTCGAGGTCCAGGCCCGAAACGAGGACGTCCTGGCGACCTTCGCCGCGCCGCCCCGGGTCAAGGGGCAGAAGATCCTGATGGTCGGCCGCAACATGTGGTTCCTCAAGCCCGGCCTCTCGAAGCCCGTGCCGATCAGCCCGCGCCAGAAGCTCATGGGCCAGGCGGCCAACGGCGACATCGCGAGCACCAACTACTCCGGCGACTATGACGCGGTCCTCAAGGGGGAGGAGGCGGTCGAGGGGGAAGCCTGCCACGTGCTCGATCTCACGGCCAAGAACAAGAACGTGACGTACGACCGGATCGTCTACTGGGTCTCGAAGCAGAGGCTGGTCGGGGTGAGGGCGGACTTCTACACGGTGAGCGTGAAGAAGTTCAAGTCGGCGGACTTCGAGTACCGGAACAGCATCCGGCATCAGGGGGAGAAGATCCCCTTCGTCAGCCGGATGGTCATCCGGGACGCCCTCCAGGCTCAGAAGGTCACGACGCTCGAGTACTCGGAGATCGCGGTCAAGGCGATCCCGGACGCGACGTTCAACTTGAACCTCCTGATGAAATGAGCCGACCGCTCCGGGCTGCCCTGCTCCTCCTGGCGCTCGGGGGACTGACCCTACCCGTGGAGCTCTGCCCGCCTGCCCGCGCCGCCGAGTCCCAGCCCGCCTCCTCCGAGCCGGAGGTGGATCTCGACGCCCCGCGAGGACTCTGGGCCCGGACCGCGAAGACCTTGCGGCTCGTCGGCTCCTACCGCTACCAGCGGCCGACGCTCGGAGGGGTGAACCCGGAGAACGCCCTCCTCGACGTGCCCCGCCAGACGGCCGAGGCGGAGGCCCGCCTGGACCTCTCGCTCGAGCTCGACCGCCTCGCGATTTTCGCGAAGCCGCGAGCCCGCTGGACCCGCGAACACCGGCAGGACGGACCTTCCGCGGGGCGAACGGGCGCCGACGCCGAGGTGCGGCTCAACGAAGGCGCGGCGAAGCTCCGCGCGGTGGACTCCCTCTTCGGCTCGTTCGGGAGGGAAAACCTCCAGGGGGGGCCGGGGCAGCTCGTCAACCCCTCGAACCCCTTTTTCGCCGAGAACGGCCGGGAGAACCCCGTCCGGGAGCTCCCGGGAATGGACTTCGTGCGAGCGGTCTGGCTCCCCGCTTCGAGCTGGACGCTCTCCTGGATCTCCAACACCGGCCGAGGGGAGGCGGAGCTCGGCGGGCGGGAGTGGCGCCCTTCCCAGGCCGTCAAGCTGGAGCACGTGGGAAAGGAGGCGAACGGCGGGGTCCTCCTCCACGGCGGCCCCGACGACCCGACGTCCCTTCGCGCCTACGGTCAGCGCACTGCCTCCGACGCGCTCCTCCTCTACGCCGAGGCGAGCGCCTCGAGAGGTACCCGCGCGCTCTACCCCGTCCGGGATCGCGGGCCGCTCGGCGGTCACCTGGAGCCCCTTCGGAAGGGCGATCCGACGCCCCTCCTCTTCGGCCTCCTCGGAGGAGCCTCCACCCTCGAGCTCGGCCCCACCCTCTCGGCGGAGTACGTCTTCAACGACGAGGGGTATCACCGCCGAGAGGCGGACCTCTTCTTCGACATCGGAGCGCGGGCAGGCCGGCTCGCGGCCGAGGGGCTCCTCCCGCGCGGCGCGGCCTCTTCGAACCGCCTCCGCCTCCTGCGCCGCCACTACCTCTTCCTGCAGTACCTCCAGACCGAGATCGCCAACCGCGCGACCCTCCTTGTGCGCCGGGCCCAGAACCTCGACGACCGGAGCGGCCTCACGACCCTCTTCTTCGACTACGCGCTCTCGGACCGGTGGCGCGCCTTCGGCTTCGCGGCCGCCGGCGACGGAGGCAACCGGGACGAGTTCGGAAGCGTCCTCCGCTACTCCGCCTCCGCCGGCCTCGAGTTCTCGGCGTTCTGAGGATGCACCGGAGGACCGGAACGTCGTGGGAACGCCGGCTGTCGTCCTTCGACTGCTACATCTCGCCTGTAGTTCTCGAAGAGGCACGCCAGGGAGATGCAGAGGCGGCGAGCAGAGACAAACCAGCTTTGGTTCCACCGATTCTGCTTCGCAGAATGTCCGCTCGCCATCAACGATCTTCATCCATTTGGGCTCTGCCAGAGCTAGAGCGGACGTGGCTACCACATCAATGAAGACCCAGACGACCAGAAGGGCGAGCTTGGGGGACACCAGCCGAAAGAAGCACATCTGCCTTGGCATGAAGCGTAGCGGGTGCGTAGTTCGACTGTGCCTATCCACCCTGTACTTCCTACCCGGAAATGGGAAGAATCCTCCTTCCCAACTTCGGAAAAAGACTTCACATTTCAACGCCTCGCTTCCGCGGAAATTCAGGAATACTTTTGGAAATCGGCCATTTCCCGAGCCAGGCCCTCCCTCCTCTCCCGTGGCACGACCGTTGCTTTGTCCTCCGGGAGCACCTTCAACATGGCCGGCGGCCCGAGCGGAGCAACTACTTGCCCTCGGGCGTTGCGGCATGAGCCTCGCAGGTCAGGTTGCACGAACGCCCTTGAGCGGGCCCTCTTGCGCGTTTCCAGCCGTGGGGGAGTTCGCCGCAACTCGCATAAGAGGAGGGTAGAGCGGTGGAGAGACGATCTACGTTGCGTCTGCTATCCATACTGTTCTCGGGTGCGCTCGTACTCGGAGCGGTAGTACCGGTATGCGCGACCCCGTTCGACATCGGCCCCCGCACCTACGACACGACTGCCTTTGCCGACTCAGCGACGGCCGGCTTCGAGCAGGCCGTCGGGTGGAACCTTGATTCCATAGCCTACGACGGTGGGAACGGCACCTACGCTACCGTGGACATCGGTTTCTCAGACAACTTCGTGTTCAACGGTGCCGGAGCTGATCTCTCGATCATCGAGGCCGGAAGCTTCGAGACGCTTTCCGTGACGATCGGCGGGGTGACGGTGACGTACAGCACGCCGACGCTGACCGACGTCATGAGAAACGCGGACAACAACGAGATCAACATCCTCGACGTGGATCTCGCCTCCTTCGGCGTTCCCACCGACGGGACCATCACCTCGCTCTCTCTGCGGCTCACCGATTGGGGCGAGTGGGGGAGCGCCGACATTTCCGCCGTCGCGGGCATCAACTCGGCTCCCGTGCCCGAACCCGTCAGCATGCTTCTTCTGGGCGTGGGGACACTGGGGCTCGGAGTAGCTCGGTTTCGGAAGAAGAGACCGTAGCTCCTGGCGAAGAAGGCCGTTTCGCTGACGAGGGTGGGGCCCGGCCCTGGGGCTTCGCCCTCCCTCGTCCATTCGACAGCCCGAGGCCGGGGCGGGAGTGCCGCGCCCCGTGCGGGCATCCTCCCCGTTGCCGAGTAGGGGGCTCGACCTCGGCCCGTCGCAGCTCGTCAACCCCTCCTTCTTCGCCGAAAACGGCCGGGAGAACCCCGTCGGGGAGATCCCAGGGATTGGACTTCCTGCGGCCGGTCTGGCTCCCCACCTCGAGCTGGACGCTCTCCTGGATGTCCAACACCGGCCGAGGGAAAGCGATCCCGGCAGCGGGAGTGGCACCCTTCCCAGGCGGTCAAGCTGGAGTACGTGGGAAGCAGGCAAACGGCGGCGTCCCTGGTTCACGGCGGTCCCGACGGGTGGGTAGTTTGCCCGTCCCCCATCCACCCCCATCGCGAGGGGCACGATGGCGAGAGGCGGACCGGGACGACCAAAACCAGAAGCGCCGCACTCGACGAAAGTCGGATGCGGCGCTTCTCGCGTTTGGGACCCCGACGCCCTGTCAGCGTACAGCCCGCCGAGAGGGCTCCGTTCCAATGTCCGGTTCCGGGAGGAGACTACGAAGGACTTCTTCGAAAGTGCCGAGGTAGACGGATGAACTAATTCGGAGGTTAGCACCTTTGCAGCTTCATCTACTGGCCCGAACAGAAGCATGACGAATTCGTGAGAAAAGGCCGGCCCATGAGAGGAAATGGCATCTTTCGACTCCTATCCCGGTTCAACGTGATCGTCATGACGGGGGAATTCTTTTCGTAGCAGGGTTCCTTGCATACGGGTTGATACGGAGCCGCGTTCAAACTCCACCGAAGCCGGTAATCACAAATGTGGCGGCCGACCCGGAAGGAAAAGAACAATGGATGCTGGCGGGGCCAAGTGATGTTCCAGGCACTGATTACGTCTGTATTCCGCTTCTTTCGGAGAAGAAGGGGGTAGACGTCCCGACGCCCGTTCTCGGCAGCGGCATTCATTCCTACAGCGGTGGCTACGCGCCCCAGAGCCGGAACTTGCTCTTTCTGAACCGTAAGACCGCCGAGATGAAGTGGCTATTTCCGAACAATCGGCAGCTCATAACCGAGATCGAGATGCTGTCGCCGCCACAAGAAGCCGACAAGGGTCGAAAAGTAGATGCGATCCTCTATAGGGTCATCACGGAGGACACGAACGGGGACATGCAACTCACGTCTGCGGACGCTGCCGCCGTCACAGCGTCAACTCCAGACGGAAGCCGGTACAAATACCTCTTCGGCCCCGACGCGCGCGTTATCGGAGCGATGGATGTAGGCGATCAAAGAGGCATCGTTCTCTATCAATTGAACGGCCGTGGGTACGCGTCCATCCTCGACCTGAGCGGTCTATCTATAATCGCCACGAGGGAAATACCTAAGTCTGAATAGATTCCTGCCGAGTCGGGGTCTCAGTGGCTCGGATGGAAAGACTGTCTCTCGCAGAGGCGCAGAGGACGCAGAGAAAGACAAAACCCCATCTTGTTCTTCTCTGTGGTCTCTGTGCCTCTAGCGAGCGAAGCGAGCGGGCGAGGGTGTTGCCTTCTTGCCTCGGCCAGGCCGCCGGGACCGCTACCCACACAGAAACTCTGAAGCTCCTGCTTTCGGTGACCGCTAGCTGGCCCTGAACCTGCTACACTCGCTGGCATGAGCGCCCGATCCTGCCAACCCGCCACCTTCGTCTTCCTCAGCGGCACGGGGAACTCCCGCCTGGTCGCGCACTGGCTCGCGGAGGCGGCCCGGGCGGCGGGCATCGCGGCCGAGGCCGTTCCCATGGCGGCTTCGCGCGCCCGAGCGCCCGAAGCCGGCCTGCTCGGCCTCGTCTACCCGACCCACGGCTTCACCGCGCCCTGGTACGTCCTCCGGTACGCCCTCGGTCTGCCGAGGGGGCGCGCTGCTCAGGCCGTCGTAATCGCCACCCGGGCCGGCGCGAAGGTCGGCCGCGTCTTCACGCCCGGCCTGGAGGGGACCGCCGTCTACCTCGTCGGCCTGATCCTCGCCCTCAAGGGCTACCGCCTCCGGGCGGCCCTCGGAGTCGACATGCCGTCGAACTGGACTGCGGTCCACCCGGGCTTCGGCCCGGAGGCCGCGGAGGCGATCACCTCCCGCGCTCGAGCGCGCGCGACCTCGCTCCTGGAGCGGGTGCTCGCGGGCCGCACGGCCTTCCGGGGGCTCCTGCCGCTCCTCCTGGGGCTCGCCCTCGCCCCCGTCTCGCTGGGGTACCTGGTCTGGGGCCGCTTCCTCTTCGCCAAGCTCTTCTTCGCCACGACCCGCTGCAACGCCTGCGGCCTCTGTGCGCGCCTCTGCCCCGTCGGTTCTCTGCGAGTGAAGGGAGGCGATTCCGGCAGGCCCTACTGGGGGCTCGGGTGCGAGAGCTGTATGCGGTGCATGAACTTCTGCCCCCGGCGCGCCGTGGAGGTCGGCTACCTCTCGGCAGTGCTCCTCTCGCTCGCCACGTCCTTGCCGGTCGCGGCCGCGGTCGCGAGCTGGGCGGGGATCGGCGGCCTTCCTCCGCTCCTCGCGCGGCCGGCGCGGTTCGCCGTAGAGTACGCGTGGTACCTCTCCGCCCTGAGCGCGGGCTACGCCGTGCTCTGGCACGTCCTGAGGGTCCGGTTCGTAAACGGGCTCTTCGCGTGGGCGACGCCCACCCGATGGTACCGGCGCTACCGGGCGCCGGGCACCACCGCGGCGGACCTGGAGGGACGGCAGGGACGGACGGCGGAGGGGTGATCGGCCGGCCGCAAGGGTCTGCCGACCACCCTCGCGAGGCAGCTACTGGACCTGCGTGAGCTCCAGGACCTTGAAGAGCTCGACGTTCTTCTTGTCACGGGCCGCGATCCCGTCCCGCAGCTCGTTTCCGAAGAGCGGCCTCTTCGCGGTGATCTCCAGGTCGTTCGCGAGCTTCGCGTACTCGGGCGTCGCCATGGCCCTCTTGAAGGCGTCCGCCAGCTTCCGGACCACCTCCTTGTCCATGTTCTTCGGCCCGCTGATCACGTACCAGCTCTGGAAGACGAAGTCGGAGTAGCCGAGCTCCTTGAAGGTGGGAACGTCCGGGTACTGCTCGAGGCGCTCGTCGCTCAGGACGGCGAGGAGCCTCGCCGACTTCGCCTTCACGTGCGGCGCGAAGCCGGAGCTCGCCGGCGCCGCGATCATGACGTGCCCGCCGAGGAGCGCGGTCATCGTGGGGGCGGCCCCGTTGAAGGGCACGAACTTGATCTTGATGTTCTCGTGGCGGGCGAGGGCCTGGAACGCCACGTGATCGCTGGAGCCCACCCCGATGATCCCCATCGTGAGCTGTCCGGGGTTGGCCCGGGCCCAGTCGATCACTTCCTTGAGGCTCTTGAAGGGCGAGCTCACCGGGACCGTCACGCCGAAGTTGAGGGTCCCGTACTGGGCGATGAAGGTGAAGTCCTCCAGCGGCTTGTAGGAGACCTTCTCCAGGTGGGGGACCACGATGAGGCTCGAGTCCGTCGTGGCGCCGAGGGAGTACCCGTCGCCCTTCTGCTTCGAGAGGAGCGTCAGCGCGACCCGCCCCGCCCCGCCCGGCTTGTTGACGCAGACGATGTCCTGCCCGAGATGCTTCTTCGCCTGCTCCGCGATCATCCTCGCGCCGAGGTCCGTGCCGGCGCCCGGCGCGTAGCCGATCGTGATCTCGATCGGCTTCGTGGGGAAGGCCTCGGCCGCCGGGGAGGAGGTGCTCCCGGCGACGAGGGCGAGAGAAGCGAGGAGGCTTGGGATCCATCTGGCCATCGTCATCTCCTTCTTCCTTCTGCAGACAGGGGCCGGGCGCCTCGTCGGCCCGGCGGGCGGCCGATCTCCTCCGGTCTCACTCCTGCTCGGCCAGGACCTTGAGCCGCCTCGCCTCGAGAAGGCCCGCGAACGCCGTCAGCAGCAGCACGAGGGCGGCGACGAGGCAGAGCGCCGAGATGGGCCGCGCGACGAAGATCCGGAAGCTCCCACCGGAGAGGATCAGGGACTGCCGGAGCGCCTGCTCCATCATCGGCCCGAGCACGTAGGCGAGCACCAGCGGCGCGGGTTCGTAGTCGCACTTCTTCATGACGTACCCGACGACCCCGAAGAGGACCATCAGGCCCAGGTCGAAGATCGAGTTCTCGAGGCTGTATACCCCGATCACGCAGACGATCACGATGATCGGAAAGAGCAGCCGGAACGGGATCTTCGTGATCTGGATCCACATCCCGATCATCGGAAGGTTGAGCACGAGCAGCAGGACGTTGCCGAGGTACATGCTCGTGATCACGCCCCAGAAGACGTCGGGATGGTCCCGCAGCAGCATGGGCCCCGGGGTGATGTTGTGGACCAGGAGGCCGGCAAAGAGCATGGCCATGACGACGTTGGACGGGATTCCGAGCGTCATGAGCGGGATGAAGGCGCTGCTGGAGGCTGCGTTGTTGGCAGACTCGGGCGCGGCGAGGCCTTCGATGGCGCCCTTTCCGAAGCGCTCCGGCTCCTTCGAGATCCGCTTCTCGACCCCGTACGCGACGAAGGAGGCGAGCACGGCGCCGCCGCCTGGGAGGATTCCCAGGAAGAAGCCGACCACGGTGCCCCGCAGGATGGGCCAGATCGATCGCGCCCAATCTCGGGCCGACGGGAGTAGGCCCTTGATGTGAGTCCGGAAGAGGCTCCGCTCGATCTTCCGCTCCAGGTTCTCCAGCACCTCCGCGATCCCGAAGAGACCCATCACGATCGGAACGACTCCGATGCCGTCCAGGAGCCCGTCGAGGTCGAGGATGTAGCGCGTCTGGCCGCTCACCACGTCCATCCCGACGAAGCTCAGGATCAAGCCCAGCGCGCCCATGCAGAGCGCCTTCGTGAGGCTCTTCTGGGTCAGGTAGATGAGGACGACGAGCCCCAGGATCATGAGGCTGAAGTACTCGGGAGGCCCGAACTTCAGGGCGAGCCGGATCATCGGTGGGGCGAGGAACATCAGGCCGACGATCCCGATGGTCCCGGCGATGAAGGACCCGAAGGCGCTGATCCCGAGGGCCGGTCCCGCCCTTCCCTGGAGGGCCATCTGGTGGCCTTCGAAGCAGGTCACGATGGAGGCCGGCTCGCCCGGGATGTTCACGAGGATGGAGGTCGTCGACCCGCCGTACATCGCGCCGTAGTAGATGCCCGCCAGCATAATGATGGTGGCGACGGGCGGGGCATGGAACGTGGCCGGCAGGAGCATCGCCATGGCGCCGGCCGGTCCGAGACCCGGCAGGACGCCCACGAGCGTGCCGATGAGCACGCCGATGAGGCAGTAGAGGAGGTTGACGGGCTGCAGGCAGGTCTGAAAGCCGAGGAGGACACTGTGGTAGAGGTCCACCGGTCACCAGGCCGCGTGGAGGGCGCCGCGGGGCAGCAGCACGCCGAGCCACTTGTAGAAGAGCAGGTAACTCGCGTTCACCATCACGAGCGCGACCACGATGTGCACGGGCCAACGACCCGGCTCGTAGAAGAAGAGCATCACGAAGACGAGGAGCGAGGTCGCGACGAGGTAGCCGAGGAAGTCGAGCCCCGCCACGTAGGCGCCGAGCGCGACGATGAGGACGAGCGGCCTCCGGAGCTCCTCCCAGCGAAGGGGCGTCTGGCCCGCGCGCTTCTTCAGGGAAGCCGCGAGGTCTTTCCCGGCCACGAGGAGAGAGAGGCAGAGGAGCGCGATCGCGGCGAGGAAGCCCATGAAGCCCGGCCCGGGCTCCTGAAGACTCCCGATGCCGAGCCTCCGGCTCGCGACGATGATGAGCAGGGAGAAACCGATCAGGAAGAGGCTGCTGATTCGGTTCAGCCACGCCATGGACGCCTCGCAGGCTCGAGGACGAGCTCCCGCCGCCTCCCGCGGCGAAAACCACTCGGGCAGGAGACCGTGAATATCAGTCCCCTCCGTCGTTGTCAACCGGCGTCTCACGATGATCTATCGCTCGACAGCGGCCCGAAACAGTGGCGTAATGGGGCGGTCCGGGTGCCTGGGCGCACGGGGACCATGGACCCATTGGACCTCATGGACGTAGTGGACAGAACAGGTTTTCGCTTCGCGATATCCGGGGGAGGGCGATGAGGATCGCCGTATGCTGCAAGGCGGTTCCCGTGGACGTGGAGCCGGGGCAGGTGGAGCTCTCGGAGGGTTCCGTCCGGCTCCCCTCCGGGGATCTCTTCCTGAACGAGGTGGACGAGTACGCGCTCGAGGCGGCCCTGGCGCTCCGGAAGTTCGGAGAGGCCGAGCTCTGGGCCGTGACGGTGGGTTCCCTGCGGGGGCAGGAGGCCCTCTAGCTGGCGCTCGCGTAGGGCATCGAGAACGTTCTCCTGGTGGAAGCCGAGAGCGACACACCCGAGATGACGGCCGCGGCCCTCGCGGCCGCCCTCGCCGACATCCGCCCCGACCTCGTGCTCACCGGCGTCCAGTCCTCCGACTGGATGGGCGGTCAGGTGGGCGTCTACGTGGCCCACGCACTGGGGCTCCCCGTAGGGTACGCGACCGTTGAGGTGCTCGCGCTCACGGAGGAGTCGGTCCGCATCCGCAAAGAGATCGGGGGCGGGCGCAAGGCGGAGATGGTGCTCCGGCTCCCGGCGCTCCTCTGCGTCCAGTCGGGGATTCAGCCCCTCCAGTACGTCTCCGCCCTGAAGCGGCGGAAGCTCAGGGGCACGCCGGTCCGCTGCTGGGGAACGGTCGGGGAGGCGGACATGCCCGCCGATCTCAAGAAGGTCATGGGCCCTCGGGCCGTAGCGGTCGGGGCGCCGGAGTCGCGCGCTCACGCGGAGATCCTCTCGGGGGACCGTTCGGAGAACGCCGCGAAGGTACTCGAGATCCTGAAGAAGAACCTCTGAGAGGGAAGATGCACTCGCTCGTCTACCTGGAGCCGACGCGGGGAAAGATCGACCCGCTGGCCCTGCAGCTCGCGGCGAAGCTTCGCTCGATGCCGGAGGAAGAGCGCGGGACCATCCGAGCCGTCGCGCTGGGGGCCGAGCTCGACGGCGCCGAGGCGCTCTCCGGCCGGTTCGACGAGCTCCTCCTGGCCGAGGTCCGGCCGGGGGACGAGCAGAGCACGGAGGTGGCGGCGCGCGTCCTGACCGACGTCATGGGGGACCTGGGACCGGGGCTCCTCTTCTTCGGCTTCACCCACCAGGGTATGGAGCTCGCCCCGGCGGTCGGGGCACGGCTCGGGGTGCCGGTGCTCACGGGGTGCACGGATCTGCGGCTCTCGGACGGACTCGCGACCGCGAAGCGGCTCCTCCACGGCGGCAAGGTGTCGGCGACGTACGAGGTGCCCATCGCGGCGGGCGCCGTCTTCAGCGTGCCGAAGGGGGTGCTCCGGGGCGCGGAAGCCGAGGGAGCGGCCGCGCCGTCGTCCGGCATTCGGGTGGTGAACCTCGCCCGCCGGGAGGCGTGGCGCCCCGACCGGACCGAGCTCGTGGAGCTCGTCGAAGAGGCGGCGGACGGCCAGGAGATCACCCGGGCGCGGGTCCTCGTCTCCGTGGGCCGCGGAATCGGGAGCCCCGAGGAGCTCCCTCTCTTCCGGGAGCTCGCCAGGACGCTCGACGCCGCCCTCTCCTGCTCGCGGCCGGTGGTCGACCTCGGCTGGCTCCCCGCGAGCCACCAGGTGGGCCTCTCGGGGAAGACCGTCTCGCCGGTCGTCTACCTGGCCGTGGGCATCTCCGGGCAGGGAAACCACCTCGCCGGGATGGAGAGCTCGAAGATCATCATCGCCGTCAACAAGGACCCTGCCGCGCCCATCTTCCAGGTCGCACACTACGGGGTCCTCGACGACCTGCACAAGTTCGTCCCGGCGCTGCTCGAACAGGCGAAGAAGGAGGCCGTGTGAGATGGAAGTGAAGAAGACGTTGTCGGCCGACGTCCTCGTGGTGGGCGGCGGCAACGCGGGCCTCGTCGCCGCGATCGAGTCCGCCAACCGGGGCGCGCGCGTCCTCCTCATCGAGAAGGGACCCCGCGAAAAGAGGGGCGGCAACTCCCGCTTCTCCGGCGGCCACTTCCGGATCGTGCTCGAGAACGGGACGAAGGACCTCGAGCCGCTCCTCAAGGACTCGGTCCTTCCCAAGGGCGAGATCGAGGTCGCCCCCTACCGGAATGACGCCTACTACGCCGACCTGATGCGGGTGACCGAAGGTCTCTCCGAGCAGAGCTGGGCCGAGCGGATCGTCAACGAGTCCTACGCCACCGCCACGTGGATGAAGGAGCAGGGCCTCGTCTGGGGCCTCAACACCGGACAGATCGTCCCCAAGGACGGGAAGCTCTTCTGGCCCTCGGGCACGACCGTCCTCACCGCGGGGAACTCGGGGGAGGGCCTCGTCGAGATGCTCTACGGGATCGCCGAGCGAAAAGGCGTGCCCGTCCTCTACCAGACCGCCGCCCGCACGCTCCTCACGGGCGCGGAGGGCAACGTCTGCGGCGTCCTCGCCCTCGGCCGGGAGGGGTTCCTGCGGATCGAGGCGAAGAGCGTGATCCTCGCCTGCGGCGGGTTCGAGGCGAATCCCGAGATGCGGCGGCGCTACCTCGGCGAGGGGTGGGACCTCGTGAAGGTGAGGGGGACGAGGTACAACACCGGCGACGGGCTCAACATGGCCTTCGCGCTCGGGGCCCAGTCGTGCGGCCACTGGGGCGGGTGCCACGCCTCCATCGTGAGCGAGGACTCGCCCATGGTGGAAGCCGAGGCCGTCGGATGCATCCGGTACTCGTACCTCTTCAGCGTCCTCGTCAACGCGGACGCGAAGCGCTTCGTCGACGAGGGCGAGAACTTCATCGTCTATACCTACGCGAAGATGGGCCGGCAGGTCGCCCGGCAACCGGGCAGCGTCGCGTATCAGATCTTCGACGCCAAGGTCGCCCGCTTCCTCCGGCCGGAGTACGAGAACGCCATCCGGGCCGAGAGCGACACGCTCGATGGGCTGGCGGAGGAGCTGGGGCTCGATCCCGAGGCCTTCCGCCGGACCATCGAGGAGTACAACCGCTCCATCGCGGCGGAGATCCCCTTCGACCCGGCCAAGCGGGACGGCCGCCGGACCCGCGGCCTCTGCCCCGACAAGACCAACTGGGCCCAGGCGATCGACACGCCGCCGTACCTCGGCTACGCCTGCGTCGGCGCGATCACCTTCAGCTACGGCGGGCTCAAGGTGACGGACAAGACGGAGGTCCTCGACAGCCGGGAGCTCCCCATCCCCGGCCTCTACGCCATCGGCGAGCTCTCCGGCGGCGTCTTCTTCCACAACTACCCGAGCGGCACCGGGCTCGTGAAGGGAGCGATCACCGCCCGCATCGCGGCCCGCGAAGCGACGGCGAGGGCGGGGAAGAGCGGGGGCTAGGGCCGGCGTTCTGCGTTCCGCGTTCTGCGTGAAAACCGGGGAACGCACGTCGTCTTTCACGTTTTCGTCTGACGCCTCTAGGACTCTCGGTTCCAACGCAGCACGCGGAACGCGGAACGCAGAACGTCTTTGGGGAGGAGCCGCTCATGGAGAGCCTGACGGAGTCGGTGGCACGCTTCGTCGAGTCCGTGGATGCCGAGAGCCTTCCCGCCGAGGCTCGCGAGGCCGCAAAGCTCCACATCCTCGACACCCTCGGCGTGCTCTGCGCCGGCTCCCGTGAGGAGGCGGCCTCCGTCGTCCGGAGCTATCTCAGAAGCGTCGGCGGCACGGCCGAGGCGACGCTCCTCCCGGAGGGCCTGCGGACCTCGGCCCCCTACGCCGCCCTTGGAAACGGGATCCTCGCCCACGCCCTCGATTACGACGACTACGAGTGGCCCTCCATGGCCCACCCGAGCGCGGTCGTGCTGCCGGCGGTCCTGGCCGTCGGGGAGCGGACCCGCGCCTCGGGAGACGCGTGCCTCGCCGCGTACCTCGTCGGCCTGGAGGTCATCGCCGGAGTCGGCGCGACAGTTGCTTCCGCCCACTACGAGCGGGGGTGGCACTCCACCGGGACCCTCGGCGCCTTCGGCGCGGCCGCGGCGTGCGCGAAGCTCCTGGGCGTCGATTCCGAGCGCACCAGGGCCGCCCTGGGGATCGCGGCCTCGACGGCGAGCGGGCTCCGGGGGAACTTCGGGACCATGACCAAGCCCTTCCACGCCGGGCACGCCTCCCGCAACGGCGTCGAGGCGGCGACGCTCGCCTCCCTCGGCTTCACGGCCGACGCGGCCATCCTGGAACGAGAGCTCGGCTTCTGCGCCCTCTTCGGCGGGGAGGGCGGTCCCGACACCGGCAAGATCGGACGGCTCGGGAACCCTTTCGCCATCGTCGAGCCCGGGATCGGGGTAAAGCCGTACCCCTCCTGTGCCGCGACCCATGCGGTGCTCGACGGCGTCTTCCGCCTCCTCGCGGCCCACGAGCCCGACCCGGAGGAGATCGAACGCGTCGAGTGCGGGATCTTCTATCTCTATCCCCGGATGCTCATCCACGCGGAGCCGCGGACCGGCCTCGAAGGGAAGTTCAGCCACGAGTTCTGCGTGGCGCTCGCCCTCGTCAGGGGGAGGGTCGGCCTCTCGGAATTCTCGGACGAGAACGCCGGCGACCCGAGCATCCGGGCGGCGGGGCGGAAGGTGAAGAAGTACGTGACGGAGGAGGTGGGCAGGGCGGGAACGACCTATCCCGGGGCGGTCGTGACCCTGGTCCTCCGCGACGGCCGCAGGCTCACCGAACGGGTGGGAGCGCGCAAGGGGAGCCCGGCGAACCCGCTCTCCCGGGACGAGATCGCGAGCAAGTTCCTGGCGAACGCGACACCCGAGCTTGGAGGAGAGAGGGCCCGGGAGGTCCTCGAGAGGACCTTGGCCCTGGAGCGCCTCGGCGACGTCCGCGAGCTCGTCCGGGCCTTTCCGGCAGCTTGAGCCGGCGGCAAGCCAGCGTCTAGACCCTTGGAGTTTTCAGAACGCCAGTATATTCTGGTCCGGAGTTTCTGCTGTGCCGTTCGGTCCCTTGAGGGTTCTCGTGGGAGTGGTCTCCAGACCCCGATCTCGGCCGAAAGCCGACCCGGGACAAAGACCATCGCGGCCCGGAGGCCGCTCCCACAGAAAGCAAGGCCGAAGAGACCAAGACCATCGCGGCCCGGAGGCCGCTCCTACAGAAAGCAAGGCCGAAGAGACCAAACTATCGCGGCCTGGAGGCCGCTCCTACAGAAGACAAAGGCGAAGGGACCGCGTCCCGTGGGGGTCGATGGCGCCAGAGGTCAGACAACGCACGCACAGCCGGTCGCCGCCGCCCGAGCTCCAACGAGCCCGGGCGAGGCTCCTCGGCACGATCCTTCAGGGGACGGACCAGGCCGTCGTCGCCTTCCGCCCGAGAAACGGGAAGATCGCGTACAGCAACGACGCCTTCGCCCGGTTGACCGGGGTCTCCCCCGAGCAACTCGAGGGCGGCGACCTCTTCTACTGTCTCGGCCCGAGCGCGGCGGCCAAGGTGCGCCACGCGCTGGAGCCGCTCCTGCAGGGCCGGTCCGACCGCGTCGCCACCGAGTTCCGGCTCGAAGTCCCCCTCTACCCCCGCCGAGCCATCGAGGCCGCCTTCACCCTCGTGCGGCTCACGCCGCAGCGGCCCATCATCTGCGCGTACTTCAAGGACGTGACCGAGAGGGTCCGGCGCGAGACCGATGTCCGTTCGACGCTGCGCTTCCTCGAGCGCGTGATCGGCAGCGCCTTCCAGTGCATCATCGCCACCGACCTGCGCGGCAAGATCCTCCTTTTCAACCAGGGCGCCCGTGAGCTCCTCGGCTACGAGGAGGCCGAGGTGGTGGGGCATAAGTACACGGCCGACCTCTACGACGCGAACGCCGCGCCGGAGGTGATGGCCCTCATGCGCGGCCCCGGCCACGGCGGTCCCGGGATGCTCGACGGCTATCAGACCATCCTGATCGGGAAGAACCGCGAGCGCATCCCGGTCTGGCTCACCGGCCACATCCTCTACGACGAGGACGGCCGCGAGACCGGGACGGTCGCGTACGTCCACGACATCCGCCAGCTCGTCGAGACGGAGCGCCGGCTCGAGGAGGTCCAGCTCCAGCTCATCCACGCGGACAAGATGGCCTCGCTCGGCAAGCTCGCCGCCGGCGTGGCCCACGAGATCAACAACCCCTTGGGCGGGATCCTCCTCTTCGGGGGACTGCTCCTGGAGGACATGGACTTCTCCGACCCCCACCGGGAGGACGTGGACCGGATCGTCCAGGAGGCCCGCCGCTGCAAGGAGATCGTCAACTCGCTCCTCGACTTCGCCCACCAGCGGAAGCGATACCGGGAGGCGGTGGACCTGAACGGCGCCGTGGAGCAGTGCCTCACGCTCCTCGGGACGAAGGCGATCTTCCACAACATCGAGGTCCGTAGGGAGTACGCGGAGCCCCTCCCCCTCGTCACCGGCAATCCCAGTCAGATCAAGCAGGTCTTCACTAACATCGTGATGAACGCAGTGGACGCGATGGAGGGAGAGGGGACGCTCTCGATCGGCTCCGCCTACGACGCTCAAGCCGGGGAGGTGGCCGTCTTGTTCACCGACACGGGTCCCGGGATCCCGCCGAGCATCCGGGGCAGGATCTTCGAACCCTTCTTTACCACCAAGGAGCCGGGGAAGGGCACCGGCCTGGGCCTCAGCCTCTCCTACAACATCGTCCGCATGCACGGGGGCGACATCCGGGTCCGCTGTGGGACCTCGGGCGGCACTACCTTCTGCGTCGTCTTCCCGGAAGCGGACGACGGCGAGGAAGAGATCACCGGCGAGGAGGAGTCGTGAGGGCGCTCGTCATCGACGACGAACGTTCGATCCGGGAGGGTCTGTCGAAGACGCTCCGGAGGAGCGGCCACGAGGCGGTGGCGGTGGAGAACGGCAGGGCCGGCGTGGAGGAGTTCAGCCGGGGCGACTACGACATGGTCTTCCTCGACGTCCGCATGCCCGGGATCGACGGGCTGGACGCGCTGGTCCGGCTGCGGGACTGGGACCCGGAGGTGGTCATCGTCGTCATCACCGGCTACCCCTCCATCGAGACGGTCCTCAAGGCCTTCCGCCTGGGGGCGTACGACTACCTCCCGAAGCCGTTTTCGCCCCAGGAGGTGCGGATCATCACTGCCCGGGCCGAGGAGCGAAGGCGCCTGCGCTTCGAAAACGAGCAACTGCGCCGGCAGCTCCGGGCGGCCACCTGCGAGCCCCGGGTCATCAGCAAGAGCGCCCGGATGCGGGAGGTGAACGCCCTCATCGACAAGGTCTCCCGCACGGACGGCAGCGTCCTCATCACGGGGGAGAGCGGGACGGGCAAGGAGGTGGTCGCCCGCATGATCTATGCGCTCTCCCCGAGGAAGGAGCGCGAGTTCGTCGCGGTCGACTGCTCCGTCCTCTCGGAGCACCTGCTCGAAAGCGAGCTCTTCGGCCACGTCAAGGGCGCCTTCACCGGGGCGCACGCCCCGAAGCGGGGGCTCTTCGAGCTGGCGGACGGCGGCACCTTCTTCTTGGACGAGGTCGGAAACCTCTCCCTGAGCACCCAGGCGAAGCTCCTCCTGGTCCTCCAGGAGTGGGAGATCAAGCCCGTGGGGGGCGTCGCCGCCCGGCGGGTCGACGTGCGGCTCATCACCGCGACCAACTGCGACCTCACCCAGGCCATGCGCCAGGGGAGCTTTCGGGAGGACCTCTACTACCGGCTCGCCGTCTTTCCCATCCACCTGCCGCCCCTGCGGGAGCGCACCGAGGACATCCCGGACCTCGCGCGCCACTTCGTGACCAAGTACGCCCAGAAGGCGATGAAGGAGATCCGCGAGATGTCCCCGGGCTTCCTCGCGGTCCTCTCCTCCTACGACTTCCCCGGCAACATCCGCGAGCTCGAGAACATCATCCAGAGGGCCGTCGTCATCGAGGAGACCCAGACGCTGCGCCCCTCGAGTCTGCCCGCCTACCTCCTGCGCGACCAGGCGGAGGAGAAGAAGCGCTTTCCCACCCTCGTCGAGCTCGAGCGCGACCACATCGGCCTCGTCCTCCGGGCCTGCGGCGAACACAAGAGCCAGGCCGCCGAAATCCTCGGGATCGACCGCAAGACCCTCTACCGCAAGCTGAAGCAGTACGGTCTCGACGGCGGCTGAGCCGAGGGGGCTGCGAGTCATGGGACCGATGGGACTTATGGGACCTATGGGATTCCCATAAGTCCCATCGGTCCCATAAGTCCCATAGCGCCCACAGTTCCCATAGCGCCCACACCCCCACCGCTCGAACCCACGTGGCGATCGGCCCCAGGGCACCGGGGCAAAACGCCCCGGCCTGCTCCGCCGCGTCCGGACCGGGAAAACCCTCGCCCGACGCGCCCCGCGGCGCCCTGTCGGCCCCTCTCAGTGGGGCGCTCTGCCCCACTCCTCGCCCCGAGCGCGCGGCGCCTGCTCTTCTTCCCGACCAAAACCCCTTACCTATCCAGAGGTTACGGAAGTTGGTACGGGCCTTGCTATAGACGTCTGCACGGGACGACTTCCTCGCTCGCTCATGACGGCTCCCTCGGAGCCCTTTGGGAACAGGAGGACGGCATGCAGACCAAACCCGACGTGATGATCATCGACACCGACCGCAGCCGCATCCGCTCTCTCCGGCGCATCGTCCTCGACGGCCGCAGCGAACTCACCGTGGATGAGGTCGCCGACCCCCACGGCGCCCGCGAGGCCATCCTCGGGCGCCGCCCGTAGCTGGTCCTCCTCCACACGACCTTCCCGTACCTGGAGCCCGACGGCACGGGCCTCGTGGAGCTGATCCAGGAGGACTTCCGGAACGCGAATACCGGGCTCGTCCTCGTGCTCCCCGTCTCGGGATCGCTCCTGTACCGGTCCGGCTACATGGAGGGCATGGAGATGCTCGACATGGCCGACGACCTGATCACCACCGACTTCACGAGCGACATGATCCAGTCGCTGGTCCTCGGCTACCTCGACCGCCGCGCCGTGGCCGAGCCGCAGCCGGCCGAGCCGGAGCTGGCCCCGAGCTACGTCTTCTCCACGAAGCCCGTGTGACCCGCCGGGGCTCAGCAGGCTGCTGAAAGGGCAGCCTGCTGAGCCCTGCCGAGAGCGTGAGGAAGGGGACTGGGGAATGGTGCGCGCAGACGCGAGGGGCGGGAACCTCCGGAGGGTTCGGGCGGACGGCGAGGTGACCGGCGCCGTCCTGGTGGTGGGCGGAGGCATCGGAGGGATCCAGGCGAGCCTCGACCTCGCCGAGGGGGGGTACAAGGTCTACCTGGCGGAGACCCGCTCCGCCATCGGGGGCCACATGGCCCAGCTCGACAAGACCTTCCCGACCAACGACTGCGCGATGTGCACCATCAGCCCCAAACTGGTGGACGCTGGCCGGCACCTGAATATCGAGATCCTGACCAACACGGACGTGGAAGCGGTCGAAGGCGGGCCGGGCGACTTCTCGGTGACGGTCCGCCGCCGCCCCCGCTACATCGATCCCGCCCGGTGCACGGGCTGCGCCGACTGCGAGCGCGTCTGCCCCATCGAGACGCCGGGGCGCTTCGAAGAGGGACTGACGAAGCAGCGGGCGGCGTACAAGCTCTATCCGCAGGCCGTTCCCAACGCCTACGCCATCGAGAAGAAGGGCGTGAGCCCCTGCCGTAGCGCCTGCCCCGCAGGGCAGCGGGCCCAGGGGTACATCGCCCACGTCCGGAAGGGCGACTACGAGGCGGCCCTGCGGACGATCAAACTCGATAACCCCTTCCCCGGCATCTGCGGCCGGATCTGCAATCACCGGTGCGAGGACGCGTGCAACCGGGGGAAGCTCGACGAGCCCCTCGACATCCGGGCCCTGAAGCGCTTCGTGACGGATACGCTCTACGCGAAGCCGTACGTCCCTCCCACGGCCGCCGAGCGGCGCCACCCGGAGAAGATCGCGGTCATCGGCGCCGGGCCCTGCGGCCTGACGGCCGCCCGGGACCTCTGCCTCCAGGGTTATGAGGTCACCGTCTTCGAGGCGCTTCCCGTCGCGGGCGGCATGCTCCGCGTCGGCGTCCCCGCCTACCGTCTCCCCACCGAGGTCATCGACCGCGAGGTCCGGGAGATCGTCGACCTGGGGGTGGAGCTCCGGCTGGGGCACCCGGTGACGGACGTGGAGGAGCTCTTCGGAGGGGGTTTCGAGGCGGTGCTGATCGCGGTCGGGGCCCACGAGGGGCTCCGCCTCCCCATCCCGGGAGCGGACCTCCCGGGCGTGCTCACGAACACCTCCTTCCTCCGCGACGTCCGCCTCGAAGGGGCGCCCGACGTGGGGGAACGCGTCCTCGTCGTCGGCGCGGGCGACGTGGCGATGGACTGCGCGCGGACCTCGGTCCGGCTCGGCAAGAGCGTCGAGGTCCACTATCGGCGCTCCCGGGAGGAGGCGTCGGCCGACCCCCTGGAGATCGCCCACGCGCAGGAAGAGGGAGTGGCGTTCCACTTCTTCTCGAATCCCGTGGAGATCCTCGCCGGCGCCGACGGGAGGGTCCGCGGGGTGCGTTTCCAGACCATGGAGCCGGGGGAGCCGGACGCGAGCGGGCGCCGGAGGCCCGTCCCGGTCCCCGGCTCCGAGCACGAGGTCGCCTGCGACACGGTCATCTTCTCGGTGGGCCAGAGGGCCGGTCTCGCCTTCCTCCCGCCCGGCGCGGGCGTGCAGGTCACCCGGGAGAACACCGTCGTGGCCGACGCCGAGACGTGCGCGACGTCGCGGCCCGGGCTCTTCGCCGCCGGCGACAGCATCACCGGGACGGCCTTCGTGATCGAGGCCGTCGCCTCCGGCCACAAGGCCGCCCGCGGCATCCACGCCCACCTCCGCGGCGAGCCCCTCGCCCCCACGCTCCGGGAGCGGCTCCCGGTGGCCGAGCTCGACCGGGTGGAGCTCCTCGCGCGGGCCGGGCGGGGCGAGCTCGAGAGGAGCTCCCGGGTCGGCGTGCCGACGCTCGCGGTCGGCGAAAGGGTCCGTTCGTTCGACGAGGTGAGCCTCGGCTACGGCGAGGCCGAGGCCCAGGCCGAAGCGGCCCGGTGCCTCGCCTGCGGCGTCTGCTCCGAGTGCTTCGCGTGCGTCGAGGCGTGCAAGGCCGGCGCCATCGATCACGAGGAGCTCGAGCGGAGCGAGGTCCTCCGGGTGGGGGCCGTCGTGCTCGCCCCCGGCTACGAGGCCTACGACGCCCACCTGAGCCAGGAGTTCGGGTTGGGGCGCTACCCCAACGTGGTCACCGCGCTCCAGTTCGAGCGCCTCCTCTCGGCCTCCGGCCCCACCCACGGCCACGTCCGCCGCCCCGGCGACGGGAAAACCCCCAGGAAGATCGCCTTCCTCCAGTGCGTCGGGAGTCGGGACCGGAACCACGACTACTGCTCCAGCGTCTGCTGTATGTACGCGGCCAAAGAGGCCATCATGGCGGTGGAGCACGAGCCGGGCACCGAGGTGGCGGTCTACTTCATGGACGCGCGTTCCTTCTCCAAGGGATACGACGAGTACTACCGGCGCGCCCGGGAGAAGTACGGGATCCGCTACGAGCGGTGCCGGGTCTCGCGCCTCCTGGAGGAGCCGGAGACCGGCGACCTGGTCGTGCGCACGGTCCGGGAGCGGAAGATCGTCGAGGAGCGCTTCGACCTCGTGGTGCTCTCGGTGGGAATGGAGATGTCGCCGGGGGTGCGGGAGCTCGGAGAACGCCTCGGGATCGAGCTCGACGACCACGGGTTCTGCCGGACGACGCTCTTCACGCCTCTGGAGACGAGCCGACCCGGAATCTTCGCGGCGGGCCCGTTCCGGGAGCCCAAGGACATCCCCGAGACCGTGGTGGAGGCGAGCGGCGCGGCCTCCCGGGCCGCGACGCTGCTTGCCTCCGCGCGGGGCACCTTGACCCGCGCCCCCGAGTACCCGCCCGAGCGCGACGTCTCCGGCGAGGAGCCGAGGGTCGGCGTCTTCGTCTGCCACTGCGGCTCGAACATCGGCGGGTTTCTGGACGTCCCGGCGGTCGCGGAGTACGCGAAGAGCCTGCCGGGGGTCCTCCACGCGGAGGCGAACCTCTACACCTGCTCCCAGGACACGGTGCGCCACATCACCGAAACCGCGGTGGAGCTCGGCTTGAACCGGGTGGTGGTGGCCTCCTGCAGCCCCAGGACCCACGAGCCGCTCTTCCAGGACGCCTGCCGCGCCGCGGGTCTCAACCCGGCCCTCTTCGAGATGGCGAACATCCGCAACCAGTGCTCCTGGGTCCACTCCCACGAGTGGGGAGCCGCCACGCGAAAGGCCATGGACCTGGTCCGGGGCGCGGCCGCCCGAGCGGGCCGCCTCTCGCCCGTGACGAGGTTCGCCTTCCCCGTCCGCAAGGCCGCCCTGGTCCTCGGCGGCGGCGCCGCCGGGATGACCGCCGCGCTGGAGCTCGGCGACCAGGGCTTCCACGTCTACCTGGTGGAACGGGAAGCCGAGCTCGGCGGGAACCTCCGCCGGGTCCGCTATCTCGAAAGCGGCCTCCGTCCGGCCGAGTTCCTGGGCGACCTCGTCCGTCGCACGCGCAGGCACCCGAAGGTCGAGGTCTACCTCGAGACCCGCCTCCTGGAGCTCTCCGGCTTCCAAGGGAACTTCCGGAGCACCCTCGCCGCCGGGACCAGCGCCCCCGTCGAGGTGGAGCACGGGGTGGCGATCGTGGCCACCGGCGCCCAGGAGTACCGCGGTCCGGAGTACGGCCTCGGCACGCATCCCAGCGTCCTGACGGCCCTCGACTTCGAGGAGCTCGTCTATCGCAAGGCCGGGGGAAACGGGAAGGAGGACCGGCTCTATCGGGTACCGGCGAGACCCGTGCCCGACAAGATCGCGATGCTCCTCTGCGTGGGCCCGGCCGAGCGCTACTGCTCGCGCACGTGCTGCACCACGGCCATCAAGGACGCCCTCCTCCTGAAGGAGCTGCGCCCCGCGGCCGAGATCACGATCCTCTACAAGGACATCCGCACCTACGGCTTCAAGGAGCGCCTCTACACCGAGGCCCGCCGCCGGGGCATCCTCTTCCGGCGCTACGACCCCTCCGAGCGGCCCCGGGTCTCCATCGACTGGAACTCCCTCCGGCTCGACTACCGGGACGCCGGCACCGGCAAGGACGTGCTCCTGCGGCCGGAGATGCTGGTCCTCGCCGAGCCTCTGGTGCCCCAGGCCGACGCACGGGACCTCGCCACCCGGCTCAAAGCGCCCCTGGACGCCGACGGCTTCTTCATGGAGGCCCACGTGAAGCTCCGGCCGGTGGACTTCCAGACGAACGGCCTCTTCCTGGCGGGACTCGCCCACTACCCGAAGCTCCTCTCCGAGAGCATCGCCCAGGCGCAGGCCGCCGCGGCCCGGGCGGCGACGCTCCTCTCCAAGGAAGAGCTACACTCCGACGGGATCGTCGCCCGGGTCGACCCGGAGAAGTGCGCCGGCTGCCTCACGTGCGTGCGGGCGTGCCCTTACGACGTGCCGCGGATCCGGCCCGAGTTGACCGGCGCGGGCGGGTTGCCGGGAGCGGCCTACGTGGAGCCGGCCGTCTGTCACGGCTGCGGAGTGTGCGCCGGCGAGTGCCCGGCCAAGGCCATCGAGCTCGCCCACTTCACCGACCCCCAGGTCCTCTCCCTGGTGGACTCCCTCTTCACCGAACGAACGCCCTACGACGGGACGCGACGCCCCGATGCCGCGAGCGGAGGATGCTGAGATGGAAGAGTTCACGCCCCGGATCGTCGCCTTCTGCTGTCACCACTGCGCCTACGGAGCGGCGGACCTGGCCGGCGCCATGCGCCTCGGCTATCCCTCCGGGATTCGGGTGGTCCGGCTCCCCTGCACGGGGAAGCTCGACGTCCTGCACATCCTCTCGGCCTTCGAGAACGGCGCCGACGGCGTGATGGCCGCGGGGTGACTGCAGGGCGACTGCCATTACCTGGAAGGTAATACGAACGCCAAACGAAGGGTCGAGTACGCCGCCAGGCTCCTGGACGAGATCGGCGTCGGGGGCGCGCGGGTGCGGATGTTCAACCTCTCCTCGGCCGAGGGTTCCCGCTTCGCGGCCCTCTGTGAGGAGATGACCGAAGGGATCCGCGCCCTGGGACCGAGCCCGTTGAGGGGCCGGTCGGACCCGTCTGACACGTCGGACACGTCTGACACGTCGGACCCGTCGGACAGGTCGGACAGGTCGGAGAGGTCGGACGCGTCGGAGAGCGGAGGAGCGCCATGATCGTCGCCGAGCAGAAACCCCTGGCCGAGATCCTGGAGAGCCTCGCCGGGTCCGAGAAGGCCCTCGTGCTCGGGTGCGGCACCTGCGTCACCGTCTGCTTTGCCGGAGGCGCGAAGGAGGCGGAGATCCTGGCCGCATCGCTCCGGATGAAGTCCTCCCTCGCCGGGCGGGCTCTCGACGTCCGGAGCCTCGCCGTGCAGCGGCAGTGCGAGTGGGAGTACCTGGACGTCGCGGCCGAGTCGATCCGGGCGGCCGACGTGGTCGTCTCGCTCGCCTGCGGCGTGGGGGCCCAGGCCGTCGTAGAGCGGTTTCCCGACACCCGCACCGTGCCCGGCCTCAACACGCGCTTCTACGGCCTGCCGACGGAGCACGGCGTGTGGGAGGAGCGCTGCGCCGGTTGCGGCGAGTGCGTGCTCGACTTCACGGACGGGATCTGCCCCATCGCGCGCTGCTCGAAGAGCCTCCTCAATGGCCCCTGCGGCGGCTCCCACGACGGCAAGTGCGAGGTGAACGAGGCGGTCGAGTGCGCCTGGCAGCTCATCTACGACCGGATGAAGAAGCTCGGCCACCTGGAGCGGCTCCTGGAGACCCGCCCGCCCAAGGACTGGCGGACTTCGCGGGACGGCGGTCCGCGGCGGGTGACCCGGGAGGACCTGAAGCTGGTGCAACATCCGGAAGAGCAGCCTGGCCACTCATAAGTCCCATGGGACCCATAGGTCCCATGGCAAAAGGGCCCGGGAAAAGGGGAACCTGATTAGCGCCAATCTTCCGCCAAGCGCAGCCAGGGCTCCGGCCGGCTGCCCGTCCGGGCGGCGGCGACCAGGAGCCGAGGCAGGATAGCGGCGAGATCGAAGCGACGATTGAACCGGTACTGGTACTCACCGAG
>JACRCS010000996.1 GCA_016218905.1 Deltaproteobacteria bacterium | reverse complement strand
GGCCAGACCGTTCCAGTGGAAGTTCACGCGCGCCGATCTGGAGCGGCTCCTGCTACGAGTTACCCTTGAGGAGAAACCGACCTTGGCGGTAGCGTGAGTCGTAGCCGATATGTCACCATATTTTTGGAACCGACCACTTAGCCGGTTCGCAAGCCCGGCCGCATAAAGAAATCGCGCCACCCCCGGAGGCACCGCAGCCTAGCCGGAAGGACACGGCCTGCCACTGCGGCCCTGGATGATCGTCGTCCAAAGGTGATCCTCGGCAGGATGGGGGAACCGGGTCGCTTGGAGAAAGACGTTCCCCTTAACGTTCCCCTTATCCATCCGCTGGCGACCCGCCGAACCCCGATGCATCGGGACTGGCACACGGCGGAAAGGTCAGCACCTACGTGTGGTTGCGTGATTGGGGGCGGGTTCCTGGAGTCCCAAAAAGTAGGGCTCACCCGAATCCCCTTTCCCGCTCCATCAAACATCCGGCCCTGACAAGGGCTTAGGTTTTCCAGGACCCCTGCTTCGGCCTAACTGATCCCCCAACTGGTTCCCGAACCGGTTGGGCGGCAGGCCGGATCAGGGGGCCTATTTGCCGAGGTATTCGCGGATGCGCTTCGCGTCCTCCTCGAGTCCCTCCGTGTAGCGTCCGTAGACCTCGTGGATCATCTGCTTCGACCGGTGGCCCAGCAGCCTCACCACGCGCTCGGGGTGCGTGCCGATGAGAAGCGCGCGATCCTGTCAAGCGACTCTGGTTCGGAGAGGCGGTCGACACCGACAGAGAGCTTCTCGAGAGAGCCGAGGAATTCCTGGGGGGTATCTGGCCGCGCCCGGAATGCCGGATCTCCAGGGGGCTCGGCTCCGTCGCAGCGTCCCGCGTGGAGGCGGGGCCAACGACGAGGCACTGTGGGCCTGGCTGGACCGCGTGTGGCACTTGGCGTGGGAATTGACAAACCCTGTTTGTGATGATTAGATGCCATTCCAAGCGCTGTCCTAGGTGGCTCTGAGACCCGGTTGTCTCAGCAGCTTCCGAACGATCAACACAACGTTTGCAGGCGGGAGGGCGCGGTCTCGGCCGCAGGGCCGACGAACTGCCTCCCATCATCCGCTCCTCGAGAAAGGGAACGCTCCATGGGCCGGACCTTCATGCCCGAATACCAAAGGGACGACGAGCTTCGGGACGTGCAGCTCGCCGGGCTCCAGTGGACAGTCCGGCACGTCTACGCCGGGAGCCCCTTCTACCGCGACCGGTTGGACGCAGCCGGCGTCGGCCCGCACTCGATCCGGACGCTCGAGGACATCCGCCGCCTCCCCTTCACCACGTCGGCCGACCTGCGGGACGGCTACCCCTTTCCCTTCCGGAGCGTTCCCTTCCGGGACATCGTCCGGATCCACTCCTCCTCGGGCACGACGGGCAAGCGGAAGATCCTCGCCTACACGAAGAAGGACGTGGAGGACTGGACCCACTTCTTCGCGCGGTGCTACGAGATGATCGGCATGGGGCCGGAGGACCGAATCCAGCTCCCGGTGGGGTACGGCCTCTGGACCGCCGGGATTGGCTTCCAGGCCGGGTGCGAGGCACTGGGCGCCATGGCGATCCCGGCGGGGCCCGGAAACCTCGACCTGCAGTGCGAGCTACTGGTGGATCTGGAGACCACCCTCGTCTGCTGCACGTCGAGCATGGCGCTCCTCCTTTCCGAAGAGGTGCACCGCCGCGGGCTCCGAGACCGGATCCGGCTGAGGAGCGTGATCCTGGGCTCCGAGCGCTCGAGCGAAGCCCTGCGCCGCCGCGTGAAGGAACTCCTGGGCGTCGAACATATCCACGACCTGACCGGGATGACCGAGCTCTACGGCCCGGGCGCCGGCGTAGACTGCCGCCACCACACCGGGATCCACTACTGGGCGGACTACTACCTGCTGGAGATCCTCGACCCGACGACCCTGGAACCCGTGCCCGAGGGCGAGGTGGGCGAGATGGTCGTTACGACGCTCCGGAAGGAGGGCTCACCGCTGCTCCGCTACCGGACGAGAGACCTCACGCGGGCGTTGCCCGGGCGGTGCCCCTGCGGCTCGGTCTTCCCGCGGCACGACCGGATCCTGGGGCGTAGCGACGACATGTTCATCTTCCGCGCAGTGAACATCTATCCGAGCCAGATCGACGCGGTCCTCTCCCAGATGCCTGGGGTCTCGAGCGAGTTCGACGTGAGGCTCGCCCGCGAAGGCGCCTTGGATCGGATGCGCATCCGAGTGGAACGCGACCCCGAGAGGGAAGCGGCCGGGGACCGGGAGCTCGAAGCCGAGATCCAGCGCCGGCTCAAATCCCAGCTCCTGGTCACCCCCGACGTCAAGATCGTGGACTACGGCGAACTGCCGCGATCGGAGCGGAAGTCGAAGAGGGTGTACGACAACCGGTAGGCACGCGGGTTGCGAATGGGCCCGCCTGCGCGGCGTCCGAACCGAGATAGGAGAAACCGAATGAAGAAGAGCCTCGCGGCAACCCTTCTCGTTGCCGGGATCTGGTCGGCCGGCGGCGCCGGCGCCGAGACCGGGGTCACGGACAAGACGATCTTGGTGGGCACCTCCCAATCCCTGTCCGGTCCGCTGGCCGGCCCGGGCCAGGAACAGGTCGCTGCCATGGAAGCGTACATGGAGTACGTGAACTCCCAGGGCGGAGTCAACGGCCGCAAGCTCGAGTGGAAGTGGTACGACGACGGTTACCGGCCCCAGGACGCCATGGCGAACATGAGACGGCTCGTGGAGCAGGACGGCGTGTTCGTCGTGCCCCTCAACCAGGGCACCTCGCCCGTCCTGGCGGTCGTACCGTACCTCCAGGAGAAGAAGGTCCCTCTC
>JACRCS010000995.1 GCA_016218905.1 Deltaproteobacteria bacterium | reverse complement strand
GGGCCTCGCCGTAGTCTCGGTCTATGACGAGGGCGACCGAGGCGTGGCCCGCGTCGAGCTCCTGCCGGACCTCGGCGAGCGAGCCGACGTGGCCGACGACCTTGAAGTACTCGCTCGCGGTCATCTTCGCCACGAGCTCGCGGCTGTCGAAGGAGAGACACTCGTCGTAGACGACCGTCCTCAGGTGCTTGACGTCGTAGTTGATGGCGTATCCGAAGATGAAGGTCTGCATGATCGGGACCATCACCATCATCCTCACGGAGATCGTGTCCCTGCGCAGCTGGAGGAACTCTTTTCGGGCAAGGGCGAGAAGCCTCTTCACGCGGCCACCTTCTCTTTCTTCTCGGCACGGCTTCGGGCGAGCGACACGAAGACGTCCTCGAGCGAGGGCTCCGCATCGCGCGGGGTCCCGAATGGGGCGAGGAGCTCCCGGGCCTCGGCCGTCCGCCCGGGGCGGCCGACGGTGCGCAGGCGCATCCCCATCAGGTAGGCGTCCTCGATCGCTTCCTCGCGCCTGAGCCGGGCGAGGGCGCCGAACGGGTCGGCTCCGGCGGAAACCTCGAGAAGGCGGTCGTCGAGAGACGCCTTCAGGTCATGGGGCGCGCCAGAAGCGATCAGGTTCCCTTCCAGGATGAAGGCGAGGGTGTCGCACTGCTCGGCTTCGTCCATGTAGTGGGTCGTCACGAGGACGGTCATGCCGCGCTCGGCGGCCAGCTCGTAGATCAGGTCCCAGAAGAGGCGCCGACCCTTCGGGTCGACGCCTCCCGTTGGCTCGTCCAGGAAGAGGAGCTCCGGCTCGTGGAGGAGGGCGGCGGCAAGTGCGACGCGCTGGCGCATGCCGGTGGAGAGGGAGTCGGTGATCGCGGAGAGGACCTTCGTGAAGTGGAGGCGCGCGGCGAGGCTGTCGATCCGATTCTTCAGGCGCGAGTTCTCGAGCCCGTAGACCGTCCCGAAGAATTCCAGGTTCTCCCGGACGGAAAGGTCGAGGTAGAGCGAGAACTTCTGGCTCATGTAGCCGAGGCGGCTCTTCCATTTCTCGGTGTCACGACGCACGTCGAGGCCTCCGAACGCCGTCGCGGTCCCTTTCGTAGGAAGCAGCAGGCCGGTGAGCATCCGGATGGTGGTCGACTTGCCCGACCCGTTCGGGCCGAGGAAGCCGAACACCTTCCCACGAGGGATGTCGAAGCTGACGCCGTCGACGGCGACGAACGACCCGAACCTCCTCACGAGCCCCTCGGCGCGGAGGAAGACATCGGGGGGGAGAGCGGGGCGGGGAGCCGGCGTCGCCTTCATGCGACCAGCTCGTCGCCTTCGGCCGCGAGGACGAATGCGTCTTCGAGAGTGGGGAGAACCGGCCTCACCCCGTCGGGCGGGACGAGGCCTGCGAGGGCCGCGCGGACGGCGTCGATGATCCCGGGCCCGGAGCCCTCCGCGCCCCGCACGTGGAGGCGGGTCCCGAACAGGGAGATGTCGTCGACGGACGCCAGCTCCGAGAGGCGCGTCCGCACGTTCACACGGTCGGAAGAGAAGACCTCCAGGAGCGGCCTGGGGTATCCGGCGAGGATCTCCTCGCGCGTGCCTGGGGCGAGGAGCCGCCCGTCGTCGAGGAACGCGAGGCGGGTCGCGTACTCGGCCTCGTCCATGTACGGCGTCGAGACGAGGATCGTGAGCCCGCCGTGGTGCAGCTCGCTCAGGACCTGCCAGAACTCCAGGCGCGAAACCGGGTCGACCCCGGTCGTCGGCTCGTCGAGGAGGAGGAGGTCGGGCCGGGTGAGTAGGGCGGAGACGAGCGCGAGCTTCTGCTTCATCCCGCCGGAGAGCGCCCCTGCGAGGCGCCGGCCGTACGGGCTCATGCCGACGCGCTCGAGGAGCTGGGCGGAACGGAGCCGGGCCTTCTGCTCGGGGACGGAGTAGAGCCGGGCCCGCAGGTCGAGGTTCTCGTCGACGGTCAGGTCCTCGTAGAGGGCGAAACGCTGCGGGACGAGGCCGAAGGTCGCCTTCGGGTCGCGCCGAACCGTTCCCTTCGTGGGTGTGATGACCCCGGCCACGAGGCGGAAGAGCGTCGTCTTGCCGGCCCCATCGGGGCCGATGAGGGCGAAAAGCTCGCCTCTCGCGACGGTCAGATCGACGCCGCGGAGGGCGGCGTGAGCGCCGAAGCTCTTCACGAGGCCGCGGGCTTCGATCACGCCCGCCTCATCGAAGCGACGCCGATGGGACGGCGCGCGGTCTCGTCGACTCCGGGCCAGCCGGACCCGCGGCGGACGTGACGGTCACTTCCGCCGGCTGGCCGGGGACGAGGGGCTCGTCCCAGCCCGCGTCGAGGTCTATCTTGGCGGCGTAGACGAGGTTCACGCGTTCCTCGCGCGTCTCGACCGGTTTCGGGGTGAACTCGGCGTCGGGTGAGATCTCCGTCACATGGGCGGGGAAGAGCTTCCCGGGGAACGAGTCGACCGAGACCTGGGCGGGCATCCCCTGCTTCACGCGGCCGAGCTGCGTCTCGGGGACGAACGCACGGACGTAGAGCCGGTCCGCGAAGGCCATCGTCAGCCCCGGCTGGCCGGCGCCGAGGAGAAGCCCCGGCTCGGCCATCCGGTGGAGGATGACGCCGTCGGCCGGGGCGCGGATCTCGGCCTCCCGCGCGACGGACTCGGACTGCCTGACGACCGTCTGGGCGCGCTTCACGTCCGAATGCGCCTGCTGGGTCTGGTATCGGCGGCTCCCCTCGCGGGCGAGAGCGAGCCGCTCCTCGCTCGCCTTCTGCGCGGCCTGGGCCCGCAGGAGATCCGTCCGGGCCCGATCCAGGTCGCGCGGGATCCCGACCTTCTTCGCGATGAGCGATTCCTGCCTCGCGAGCTCCTTCTTCGCGAACTCGACGGCCGCGCGCCTGTCGGCGAGGTCCGCCTCGGCGGATGCGACCTCCTGCGTGCGGCTGCCGGCCTTCAGGTCCTCGAGGCGCGCCTCGGCCGAACCGTGGGCATCGCGGTCCCTCTCGACGGAGAGGGCGGTCTCCCCGAGGTCGAGGCGGACGAGGACGTCGCCTGACTTCACGCGGTCTCCCTCGCGGACCGTCACCTCGACGACGCGACCGGAAACCTTCGGGGCGAGGTCGACCATGGGGGCTTCGATGCGTCCGTTGAGCCGGACGGTGGTGCCGCGGTCGCCCTTCCGGCACCCTGCGAGCAGAAGCATAAGAGCGGTGGCGGCCGCCAGGCGGCTGGAAGCGCGGTTCATCGGGATCCTCCCGCCGGCGCAGCCGCCGGCTCGGCGTCTTGGACCAGGATCTGACGGTCGGACAAGAGCGTCCCGGCGG
>JACRCS010001003.1 GCA_016218905.1 Deltaproteobacteria bacterium | reverse complement strand
GGTCGTCGGCCACAAGGATCACGACGCCGGCGTTGACCCCCGTATACGCTGCCGTCATCAGGGCGTCGGCGGCTACGTTGAGACCCACGTGCTTCATCGCCGCCAGGGCCCGGGCGCCGGCCCAGGACGCGCCCACCACCGTCTCCAGGCCGACCTTCTCATTGGGCGCCCACTGGCATCGGACCTCCGGGTAGTCCTTGAGGGCGATCAACGTCTCCGTGGACGGGGTCCCCGGGTAGGCCGCCGCGAACGTGACGCCCGCCTCCCAGGCACCGCGGGCGAAGGCCTCGTTGCCGAGAAGGATCGTCTTCTCCATGGGTTGCTCCTTTCCTAGCGCGCCCATCGAGCTCATGCGTCCTGGGCTGGATTCGAAAACGAGTAGAGAACCTCCACCAGGTGCTCGTCCTCCCGGAGGAGCACGGGCGAGTGGTGCTCACCCGGCTGCTGAACCTCCACGAACTCGACCTGGTGGCACCGGCCATGGTGGTAAACGGCGTACCTCTCGGGCTCTCCCTCCACCGAGAACTCGACGTCCATCCGCGCGCGCTGGGATCCGATGCGCAGCACCACCGGTCTGCGGGTCCCCTCCCAGGGACCTACGCCCTCCAGGATGACCGCGAACGTCTCCGCCGCGCGGGTGACCCAGAGCTCGCGGGGGAGCACCGGCCTGGACTCGGAAGCCAAGGGCTCGCGGGGATAGACGACCGGAGCGTCGACGCCATTGGCTGTGCCCCGGTGGTAGTCGATGAAGGCGTCGTCCGCCTCCACGAACAGGGCGCAGGTCATCGGGTGCTCGAGGTCGACCGACGCCTCGGGTGGAAGCCTCCCTCGCATGCAGTGAGCGAAGAGCACCGCGCCGGCCGTGAAGAAGGGGTCCAGGGGCTCCACGGGGTCCGGGTACCGGAGATGCTCGATCTTCTCCTCCATGAAATAGGTGGTGAACCGGCCGAACCGGAAGTCCGGGTCTTGAACGATCTGCCGGTACAGGGGGATCGTCGTCTCGATCCCCCGGATCACGTACTCGTCAAGCGCCCGGCCCAGCCGCCGGAGGGTCTCGTCCCAGGTGCGACCCCAGACCGAGAGCTTCGCGACCAGAGGGTCGAAGTAGGGAAGCACTTCGCAGCCGCCGTGGATGCAGGTGTCCAGCCGCACTCCGACGCCTCCCGGGGAGAGGTATCGTGTGATCGTCCCCGGCGACGGCAGGAACCCCCGGCGTGGGTCCTCGGCGTTGATGCGGCACTCGATGGCGTAGCCCCGCAGGGCGATGTCCTCCTGGCCGAACGACAGGGGCTCTCCGGCCGCGATGCGGATCATCTCCTGGACGAGGTCGACTCCGGTGACCAGTTCGGTGATGGTGTGCTCCACCTGGATCCGCGTGTTCGTCTCCAGGAAGTAGTAGCGGCCGTCCTGGTCCAGCAGGAACTCCAGGGTGCCGACCGAGTCGTACGCCACCGCTTCGCACAACTGCAGGGCCATCCGGCCCATCTCGTTACGCCGGGCCTGGTCCAAGACCAGAGACGGCGCGATCTCGATCAGCTTCTGGTGACGGCGTTGAATCGAGCAGTCCCGCTCCCCCAGGTGGACCCGGTTGCCGTGCCGGTCGCAGGCCACTTGGATCTCGATGTGCTTGGGCTCCTGGATGAACTTCTCCAGGTACACCCGGCCGTCACCGAAGGATTTCTGGGCCTCGGAGGTGGTCAGGCCAAAGGCCGGGCCCAGGTCGGAGGGCGCGCGGAGGACGCGCATGCCTTTGCCGCCACCGCCCCCCGCGGCCTTGAGCATGATCGGGTAGCCGATGCGCTCGGCCCACTCCATCGCTTCGCCGGCATCCGCGAGCACCGGCGAGGCCGGAATCAGGGGCACCCTGGCCGCCTCGGCGATCCGGCGGGCCTCGACCTTGTCCCCCATGGCCTCGATGGCGCGGACGTGTGGCCCGATGAGGGTGATCCCCCTGGCTGTCAAGGCCCTGGACAGGGAAGGGTTCTCCGAGAGGAACCCGTAGCCCGGGTGAACCGCATCGGCCCCAGCCTTGCGCGCCGCCTCGGCGATCTGCTCGGCGTCGAGGTAACCGGCCCGGGGCCCGGGCTCGACGAGGATGGCCTCGTCTGCCTTGGCCACGTGGACCGCGTGGGCGTCGGCCTCGGTGTGGATCGCGACCGTCTCGATCCCCAGCTCGTGACAGGCCCGCATGATCCGTACAGCGATCTCTCCTCGGTTGGCGATCAGCACCTTTCGAAACATCACGGCGTCTCCAGTTCGGCCCGGACCCGCTCTGTCGCCTGCCGGAGCCCCCCTCGGTCCACCTCGCGCAGCGCCTCCAACTCTTCGGCCAGTTCCTGGTCCTCCACGGCCAGGATCTGACAAGCGAGAAGCGCTGCGTTCACGGCTCCGTCGACCGCCACCGTGGCCACGGGGATGCCTCGAGGCATCTGGACGGTGCTCAGGAGCGCATCCTGGCCGCCGAGGATTCCTGAGGACAGGGGAACGCCGATCACGGGTAACGTCGTGTGCGCGGCGACCACGCCGGCCAGGTGCGCCGCCATGCCCGCGGCACAGAGAATGGCTCCCACGCCGCGGCCGCGAGCACTCGACGCGATCTCGACGACCCGTCGCGGATCTCGGTGGGCCGAGGCCACATAGACAGAGAAGGGAACGCCCAGGGACCGGAGCGTGTCGACGCCCTTCTTCATCACCAGCCAGTCGTTGGGGCTTCCCATCAGGATGGACACAGATCTCATGTTTCTTCTCCTGTTGCGTCGGGGGCTTTGGTCAGAATCAAGACCAAGAGCTTGTCCTTGGTGTCGGGCACGGCGTGCAGCCACACGTGGAGGAGATCTTGCCCGAGGATCTTTCGTACAAGGCCGTGGAGGGGCGCAATCAACTCATTCGCGCACGCCGCGTGATACTCCTGCAGCAGCCGAGACCCGTCCTCCCTGGGCCACAGGGTCTTCTCGGCCGCACACGCGCAGTCGCGCAAGAAGGCGGTCAAGACCTCAAGCCCGAGGCAGACCTCCACGTCTCCAGGGGTCGTGGCCATGGTCTCCCGGTAGATTCGTTCGATTCCCGTCCCCAAGCGGTCTAGGGTCCTGATGCGCGACAAAGCACTCACGAACGCTCCTTCCGAAAAACGAAACGGCCGGAGCCCCCTTCGCATTCGCGAAGGCGACATCCGGCCGGCGGGCGCCCGTGCAGGGCACGTGCGCGCTTGGGCAAGACTCAAGAAACGAAAAAGGCCGGAAGGTCCCTGGTGGACCTGCCAGCCTAGCCCCGGACCGACCGCCGACAGTGTCGGCAGCCCTTCCGGTGATCTGCTTGAAGCCGTCTTATACCGGAGGTCCCGACCTCACGTCAAGACCGACGACCACCCTCCGGCGGGGCCTCGAGGGTGAAGACGAACACGCGCTCGCCAGTGCGGGTGCTCACGTCCGTGTGCATCGAGACCACGCCCCGGCCGGCGACGTCCCCGATCACGGTGTAGACCAGGTCCTTCGCCCCCTCCAGGAGGCTCGTCCTCATCTTCTTGACCAGGTCGATGCCCTCGGCGGTCTTGGCGAGGTGCCGCTCGGCCGGGGTCAGCACGCCGGTGAGGCGGACCAGGATCATGTCGCCCAACACCTTGCAGGACACGTCTTTCGGCCCGCGGCCCATGTATTCTTTTTCAAACGCAACGAAGGCTTTGCCGATTTCGTCTTCGATCTGCCCGAGGGCGCGCTGTGGCATTGCCGTTCATCCCTTCCATTGCCGCCTTCAAATACGTTAGAGGTCGTCGTGCTACGACGATGCGTGCCCTACCACGAAGTTTCCGATCTTGTCGATCGCCCGCTGCCCTTCCGGCAGCACCTTGGCGAACATCGGCCAGAGGTGCGGCATCTCCTCCCACACCTCGAGGGTGACCGCGACTCCGGCCCCTCTCGCACGCTCGGCGATGCGTGTCGCGTCGTCGAGCAGGATCTCCGAGCCGCTCCCGAGGACCAGCAACGGCGGAAGACCGTGGAGGTCGGCATAGAGAGGAGAGGCAAGCGGCGAGCGGGGGTCTTCGTTCCCGAGGTACAATCGCGCCATGGAGATCAAGTCTTCTTCCTGCAGCACTACATCCCTGGCAGCGTTCGCGGTGACCGAGGCTCCCGTCGCGGCGAGGTCGGTCCACGGGGACAGGGCCACCACAGCGGCGGGAAGGGGCACGCCGTCATCGCGCAGCGCCACGACCGTGGCCAGGGCCAATCCGCCCCCGGCCGAGTCGCCCG
>JACRCS010000095.1 GCA_016218905.1 Deltaproteobacteria bacterium | reverse complement strand
GGGGTGACCGCGAGCGAGGTGGGCTGGCTCAACGAGTCGAAGGAGAAGCCGTACCGGGTCTACGTGAGCGGCGCCGACCTGACGCTCTCCGGTCTCTCCACGGAAGCGGGCAGTGAGCCGGCCCGAGCTGAGCTGAAGGGCCGGTTCATGGGTTCCGGCGAGGCCGCCGCCGTCGCGAGCTTCAAGCCGACGGGGCGAGGCGCCGAGTTCGACGTGGACCTGAAGATCCTCCGAACGGACATGCCGTCCATGAACGACCTCCTGCGCGCCTACGTCGGCGTGGACGTGGTCGCGGGCACCTTCTCGCTCTTCTCGGAGCTCGGGGTCCACGGGGGAGAGATCCGCGGGTACGTAAAGCCGCTCTTCGACGGACTGAACGTTTACGATCCGAAGCAGGAGAAGGGGAAGGGGCTCCTCCAGAAGGCGAAGGAGGGCATCGTGGGCGCCCTGGGCCAGCTCCTGAAGAGCCGCCGAAAGGAGGTCGCGACCGTCGCCGACCTCTCCGGGCCCGTGGAGGATCCCGACGCGAGCACCCTGCAGATCGTCGCGAACCTCGTCCGGAACGCGTTCTTCCAATCTATCGTCCCCGGTTTCCGCCGGGAGGCGGGGCTGCGCGAGAAGCGCTGAGCCGGTCTGACGGACGCCGGCATTCCAGCCTGATCCCCGCGGGCAGCTGAAACTCTAAGCGGTTTCACGTTCGAGTCACTGTGGGAGGACTGGACCTGGGAGCAGATCCGCGGGTGTCCGGGTCGTTTCGTCCTCGTCACGTCCGGACAGCGGATCGCCTTGGCGGACGTCGTCGGCGAGGCCGAGGTTCGGAGATACCGGGTGGCCGGCGTCAGGGATCCCGTCCTTGTGGCCACCTTCGGCGGCGGCGGGATCATCGCATACGAACGCGCCGACGGCTCGTGCGTCTTTACGCTGAACACGCCCGACGGACTCGCGCGCAAACTCGAGCAACTGGGGATTGACCTCGCCCGGTGATCGCCCGCGGCGGATCTGGCCCAACGCAACGGCTCAAAATGCCGGCGACGCCGGCTCGCTCGACCTCCCGAGCAACGGAGCCAGCTTTTCGACGTAAGCCGGCCTTCGGCCTTCCTCCAGGCTCTCCCACGTCGGGTAGCCGCCCTCCCAGAGATAGGTGAGGAGTTTCCGGTACTGCTCCCGCGAGAAGAGGTAGGGGCCCACCGCGTACCGATCGGTGCCGGCGTCGAACCTAAGAACGATGCCGCTCGGCGCCGCCCAGCGTCCGAGGAGCTCCTCTGCCTTCTCGCGATTCGAGGCGCAGTGAAGGCGCTGGCGGAAGGCCTCTGGCGAGGCGGGGAAGGGCCAGAGTCGGTAGACCTCACCCAGGTAGCCCGTGTGGCGCACTCCCTGGATGGCATCGTGCAGGTTACCTATCCGGCGAGTGTCCTCGAAAGCGTAGCCGGGGATCTCCGCGACCGAACCGCGTTCACGTCGAGAGTGCTCGAGCTCGAGTGCGGCCCGGCAGAAGTCGGTGCAGAAGAAGAAGAGCCGATCGAGCAGGAGGCCGTCCGTCTCAACGTTGTAGAAACCGAAGGCCAGGGTGCCGTGACTGAGCGAATCGAAGGCGAGCGGCATGGGCGCCTCTTCCGCGGATGCAGATCGGACGGCTTCTCAGTTTCTGCCGAGCGTGGAGCTGACTCCAGGCTATTCTGACCCTCGAACAGTCTCTCGAGCAGGAGCGCAGCGCATGGAGAGGAGAGTCGCGATCGAGGTGGCCGATGTCGGACTCGTCTCCGGCGCCCTATCCCTGCCCGAGTCCGAGCCGGACCTCGCTCCCCGCCGGACGGGGATCGTCCTCGCCCACGGTGCCGGAGGGAATATGGACCTCCCGCTCCTCGCCCACTTCGCGCGGGACCTCGCAGCCGCCGGCCATCCCGTTCTTCGCTTCAACTTCCCTTACAGCGAGAAAGGCCGCAAGGCTCCGGACCGTCCTCCGGTGCTGGCGGCCGCCTGGGAGGCGGCATACCGGGCCTTCTCGATGGAGTCCGGCGTCGATTCGATCGTTGCCGCCGGGAAGTCGATGGGAGGCCGCATCGCTTCGGAGCTGGCAGCCGCCGGTCGACTCCCGGTAGCGGGGCTCGTGTTCCTCGGGTATCCGCTCCACCCTCCGGGCCGATCCGAGCGGGTTCGAGACGAGCACCTCTACCGGATCCAGGTCCCGATGCTCTTCTTCGCAGGTACCCGGGACTCCCTCTGCAACCTGGAACTCCTGAAGGGAGTGCTCGACCGCATCGAAGCTCCCACAAGGCTCGAGGTTGTCGAGGGCGGAGACCACTCCTTCAACGTTCCCCACTCGGCGGGGATCTCCACGGTCGAGATCAACGCGCGACTGGCGAGCCGGACCGTGTCGTGGTTGTCCGGGATCAGGACGTGACTCCGAGCGGAGCCGAGCGTGGACGCCAGCCCTGACGCGAAGGTGTACAGGATCCGCGCCGCCGTTCTCCGTCGGAGGGGCGGCCCGCTCGTGATCGAGTCGCTGGAGATGGACGCTCCGCGGGATGACGAGGCCCTGGTGCGCCTCGTCGCTTCGGGCGTCTGCCGGACGGACATCGACTTCTGCGACGAGTGGTACGAGGGTCCGGACGCGCTCGTCCTTGGGCACGAGGGAGCGGGCATCGTGGAGCGGATCGGCCGGCGCGTGAAGGGCGTCCGCCCCGGCGATCCCGTCGTGCTCTCGTACCAGTCCTGCGGTCACTGCGGCCCCTGCCGGAGAAGCCGTCCGACGGAGTGCGAGCGCTTCTGGGAGGCGAACTTCGGGTTCCAGCGCCTGGACGGTACGAACGCGCTCGAGCGGAGCGGTGTCCGGGGCCACTTCTTCGGGCAGTCCTCCTTCGCCACCCACGCCTTGGCGACGGAACGAAACCTCGTCAAGGTTTCCGCGGATCTGCCGCTCGAGCTCCTGGCACCACTGGGCTGCGGCCTCCAGACCGGCGCCGGCACGGTCATGAACTCGCTCGCCGTAGCGAAGGACGCGAGCCTCGCCGTCTTCGGGACCGGAGCCGTCGGCCTCGCCGCCGTCATGGCGGGCCGCATCGTCGGCGCCTGCCCGATCATTGGCGTCGACGTGATCCCGACCCGGCTCGCCCTCGGCCTGGAACTGGGGGCGACCCACGCGATCGACAACCGCCGGGAAGACGTCGCGGGGCGGATCGCCGAGATCACCGGTGGCGGCGTCGACTTCGTGGTGGAGACCACCGGCTCCCCAGAGATGCACCGCCTCGCCGTCGAGGTGCTCCATCCGGGCGGAACGGTCGCGCTGCTGACGGGCGAGGAGGGCACGGACTTCCCGGAGGGGCGGCGGACCCTCGGCATCCGGGAGGCAGACGCGGTGCCCCAGCGCTTCATTCCCGAGCTGATCGAGCTCTACCGGGCAGGAGAGTTCCCGTTCGACCGCCTGGTGAAGTTCTACGACTTCGGCGACATCAACCGCGCCATGGCCGACGCGAAGCGAGGCGATACCGTCAAGCCCGTGCTGAGGATCCGCGGTTCCTGAGCCTGGACCCGCTCACCGCCTCCGACCCGTCAGCCTTGACATAGACGTCGTAGGAGGTCGACTTGCCTGCGCCGTTCGGACCGGCCAACACCAGCAGAAGAGGTTCGGCCTCCTGGTCGGTAGCCGCACGGACCGCGAGGGCGGCCACTTCTTCGAGGGGGTCGCGCCCCCTCCCTCGGCCCGTCATCCAGTGGCCCGTGCGGTTAATTCACGCGTGGCTGCGAGAAGGACGAACGGCGGCGAATCAGCGCCGTTCGGCCAACGTTGTGGCCGAATAGAAGGGGAGGACTAACCGAACGGGACACTAGCCGTGGAGCGCTGGAACGAAGCGACGGTTCTCGAAGCGCCCCGGCGTGCGGGTGCCGTCCGGATCTATCCGAACGATCATGCCGGGGAACTCGGGGTCGGTCGCATAGACGGTTCGAGCCCCTCGCCCCACGCGCTCAAGCACGGGCGACCGGTCCGAACTCGACGCGACCGTCTCGAGCAACTGGAGGATAGCCCGCTGCTTCGACTCCTCCGGGAAGGCGCGGCTCAACTCGCCCCCGCCGCCCTTGAGCGCGAGGACATCCGAGTGCCCCAGCGCACGTTCGACGGCGCGGCCGAGGCTGGCCCAGTGCTCGACCTGAGCCGCCAGGGAGCGATGGCTTGCCTCCGCCTCGAGCCTCGCGGCCTCAACGAACTCTCTCGAGAGCTTCACGGGCGAAGGCGCTTTGACTCTGACCTGTCTAGCCGGCAATCCCATCTGGCGTTCTCCTCAGGGAGCTTCCGTGTAGGTAGCATTATGCTACCTCTCTTCGGGTGCCGCCTCAAGATTCTCGAACCTCGAACCGACGCTACGGCGTCGGGCGGCAGGTCGTCGAATCCTCTTTCAGAGTGACACCGAGGCCGCCGCGTCGGGCCTCCCGAGCGGGCGCTGTTCGGCCGCCGGCTATCGGAGCCCGGCCGGGCGTCGAGGCCCGGTGTGGGGCTGGACGCACGGGGCATCAGCCTCCCGGTCCCAAGATAGCGGGCTCGGGGGCTCGCTCAGCTGCCTCCGGGGACGGCTTTGCAATCCCCACGAAAGGCCCCGGCGCTCACGAGACTTGACTCCTTTGCGCTCACGAGGACCTGACCCCCACGCGAAAATCAATTTGGTTTTCTGAGTGACTGGAAGAGCTGGAGAGGGAAGACGTGGAAGTGAGCAGTGAAGCAAGGCGGGCACTAAG
>JACRCS010001023.1 GCA_016218905.1 Deltaproteobacteria bacterium | reverse complement strand
GGAGGCGCCGGAGGCGCCCATGAGCCTCGTGCGGGGTGGGAGAAGATGCCCAAAGTGCGGGAACTTCAGCGTCGTTCCGTACGACGGGTGCGAGGTGTGCAAGAATCCCGGTTGCGACTGGATCGGGTCGTGCGGATAGCCTCAGTTGTGGCGGACGAAATACGAAACCCCAGCCCGGTTTGGTCAGCGAACACCTTCGCTCCGAACCGGGGCTCTTTTCGTTCTTTCGTTCGCCGTCAAGAATGCACCGGATTCGAAAGCTCCCCTCGGGAATCTTCAGAAAGTCGCATGAACCCTTTTGGGAGGCAGCCTCTGAGGCAACGCGCAACTGCACGAGTGTCCCTCCAGCGGGACGATAGCGACAGGAGAGCGAGCCCGCGGGGAGGGCAGAGGAATAGAAAAGGTACGAAAGTACCTACGCGTTCCTTCCTATCGCGACTTTGAGCTCCTCCTGTGCGGCCTTCAACTCGAGGCAAGTCTCAGAGGTCTGCTGGTTCGGGCACTCGGGGCAGTAACCATCGCGTACACGAAGGTGAAGCCGGGCTCCGAGGAGACCTTAGAGACTCAAGCTTGCCATGGCTATAGGTTAGGTCTCGAACGTCCCCCGGAGTCGGAGTCCTGGCCGATGTCGCCGTGACTGGCGGCGTCAAGTTCAGTCCAGTTCAGCCGATCCTAGCCGACTCTTGAAGCGTCCAGATGGCCGTGATACCGTCCGTGCCAGCTTCGGGCCGTCGCGGCTCTGGCGTTTACACAGCCGGGGGCCGCCAGCAATTGAGGAGCCGACGTGACCGCAGAACCCTGGGTCTCCGTAGAGGAGGTAGCGAAGCACCTCGGCGTCGCAAAGGATTCGATCTACCGCTGGATCGAGGGGAAGGGACTACCGGCGCGGAGGGTCGGACGGCTGTGGAAGTTCAAGCTGTCTGAGGTCGATGCTTGGGTTCGGGCGGGAGGTGCCGAGATCGGTCCCGGTTCCCGGGATGACGACGCGGAAAGACGCGGAAGCCGGAATGCCTGATGTCGCCGGTGTGGCGGCCCTCGTGGGGCGTCGCCTTCGTCTGCCCGGCCACTTCGTGGGCGAAATCATTGTCGAGGCAGCCCGAGCCCTCGGCTCGGGCGCCGAGATCCGTGTTCGCCTGCCGAACGGCGAGCTCGACGAGGCAGTCCTCTCGGCCGAGGAGGTAGTCACCCTCCTCGCCGTACCCACACTGCAGCCAGCGTCATCCGCGGTCGATGCCGAGCGGTTGCGTCTTCTGGTCGAATCCGCCCGCATTCGCCTCGCCTACGCTCACGACCGGCACTTCGCCGTAAGCCTCTCCGGCATTCGGACCCTTCCCCACCAGATCGAGGCCGTCTACCTGCGGATGCTCCCACAGCCGCGGCTTCGGTTCCTCCTGGCAGATGACCCCGGCGCCGGTAAGACCATCATGGCCGGCCTGCTCCTCAAGGAGATGAAGCTGCGGGAGGCCATCGACCGGGTCCTCATCCTCTGCCCGGCCCCCCTCACTATTCAGTGGCAGGACGAGCTTCAGCGATGGTTCGGCGAGTGGTTTGAGGTCATCGACGCGGCCCGGGACAAGGGGCAGCTCATCAACCCATGGGCAAAGGAGATGCAGGTCGTCGCGTCGCTCGACTATGCCAAACAGGACGACGTCCGGGAGCGTGTGTGGAACGAGCGGTGGGACCTCGTGATCGTCGACGAGGCCCACAAGTGCAGCGCTTACACAAAGACGTCGGCGGGACGCGGCGATGAAGTCGACAAGACTAAGCGCTACCTGCTCGCCGAGCGGCTGGCGCAGCGCGCCGACAATCTGCTGCTCCTCACGGCGACCCCTCACCACGGGGACGACGACCGGTTCGCGCACTTCGTGCGCCTGATCGATCCGGACGTCTTCCCCGAGCCGAACCGTGTGGGTGAGCGGGCGGGCGAGATCCGGCGCGAGATCCTTCGCCTCGGGCCGGACTGCCCCTGGTCGCTTCGGCGCCTCAAGGAGGATCTCCGGGATCTGCGCGGGCGAAGGCTCTTCCCCGATCGCCACGCGCACACCGTCGCCTTCCGGCTGAGCCGGGAGGAGTACGACCTCTACAAGGCCGTTACCGCCTACATCAACGAGTTTCTCCCCCAGGCCTCCGGGCGGCGTCAGGCGAGCGTGGCCCTGGTCCGGACGGTGCTTCAGCGTCGGCTGGCCAGCTCCACGATGGCCGTCTGCGAGTCGATCCGGCGGCGGCTGGAGCGGCAACAGAACCTCCTGAAGGAACTCGACGAGCTTCCGCCCCGGGAACGGGCCAAGCGGCTGGCGCAGCTCCAGGGGCGCCTCACTGACGCCGAGCAGGACGAGGACGACCTCGACGAGGCTTCCCGCGACCGGCTCGCTGACGAGTTCACGGCCGCGGTGGAGCTCGACCAGCTCCGCTCCGAGATCGCGGCGTTGGAGGAACTCTACGCCCACGCTCGAAGAGTCCGGGATCACGCCAACGACTCGAAGCTCGCGGCCCTGCGGGAGTGCCTGAACCGGCCCGAGTTGAGGGACATTGAAGACGCCCGCTGGCGCCTTCTCGTCTTCACCGAGCACAAGGACACGCTGAACTATCTGCGCGAGCACTTCGAGCGGTGGGGCTACAGCACGTGCCAGATCCACGGAGGCATGAACCCTAGGGATCGAAAGGAAGCGCAGGAGCAGTTCCGCACGTCCCGGAAGGTCTGCGTAGCCACGGAGGCGGCCGGCGAGGGGATCAACCTCCAGTTCTGCCGCCTGATGATCAACTACGACCTCCCGTGGAACCCCACCCGCCTGGAGCAGCGTCTCGGCCGAATTCATCGGATCGGACAGGAGCGTGACTGCCATGTCTTCAACTTCGTAGCCAGCGACTCCGAGGAGGGGCAGCCCATCGTCGAGGGCCGGATTCTCGAACGCCTGCTGCAGAAGCTCGAGCAGATGCGGGCGGTGCTAGCGGACCGGGTGTTCGACGTGGTTGGGGAGGTCCTCTCCCTCAATGACGTGAACCTCCCCGAGATTCTCCGCGAGGCGGCCTTCGACCCGCGGCGTCTCGATGACTATCTCGACCAGATAGAGCGTATCGACCCCACCAAGCTGCAGGCGTACGAGCAGGCCACCGGGATCGCCCTAGCGCGGGGGCACGTCGATTTCTCCGGCTTCCAGCAGGCCAACGCCGAGTCCGAAGAGCGGCGGCTGATGCCGCGATACGTCGAGGATCACTTCGTCAAGGCGTGCCAGGAGGTGGGCCTGCGGATAGAGCCTCGCGCCGATGGGTTGTGGCGCGTCGAGCACGTGTTGGCCGACCTCCGTTCGGATCGACTGCAATCGGTGCGGCGCCTGGGAAAACCCGAGGTGAGTTACCGCAAGGTCAGCTTCCGAAAGGACGACCTCGAACAGGACCAGCACCTCGACGCCGTCCTGGTGGGCCCTGGGCATACCCTCTATGCTGCGGTGGACGAGCGCCTCAACGAGCTTCTTTCGGAACTGGCCGGAGGCGTGGCGGTCTACACCGACGAAGCAGCGGACCGGCCCTATCGCCTCCACTTCTTCGAGATCTCCATTCGAGGCCTGACGACCAAGGGACAGCCTCACACGCTTCTCGGCGAACTGGTCGCCGTCCGCGAGGAACTCGGCGCCACGACCTCAGCCTCCGACCGCTTCTCCGTCGTACCTGCCGACGCGCTGTTCGACCTCCCTTCGTTTCCGGCCCCGCCTGAAACCCGCGACGCCTTCGATCCGGCCGAGGTTTCCGACTTCCTCAAAGGTTCGTACCAGATGGAGGCGCGGGCGCGGTGCGCAGCGGAGAGAAGCCACTTCGTGACAGTGTGCCGGGACTACCTCGTGAAGTCCTTCGACGCCCGTGTCCGATCCGCGCAGGATCGAGTGATGGCCTTGCGGTTTCGGGAGGCGACCGAGCCCGAGGTCGCCCTGGCGCGCCAGCGGGCGGAGAACGACCTTGCCGACCTCCAGCGTACGCGGGCCGAACGGCTCGAAGGGCTCGATCGCCTGATGATCGTTCGGCACGGCCCGGTGCGCCACGTGGCGACGGCCCTCGTGCTCCCATCGGGAGGGGGAATGCCTGTGGGCCGGGCGCCCGAAGACATCGACCCGCTCGTGCGGCGGCGGTCGGAGTTGGCCGCCGAGGATCTGGTGGTGGCCCACGAGACTGCCCGGGGTTGGGAGTGCGAGAGGGTGGGCCACCTCAAGATCGGGTTCGATGTCCGGAGCATGGGGCCGGCCGATCCCCAGACGGGCTATCGCGACCCCGTGCAGGGGATCCGCCGCATCGAGGTCAAGGGGCGCACCCGCGGCCAGCCGATCCGGCTGACCACCAACGAGTGGTACAAGGCCTCACAGCTCGGTGACAGCTATTGGCTCTACGTCGTCTGGGACCCGCTCAACAACCCCGACCCTACGCCGGTGATGATTCAGAACCCGGTGAAGCACCTCGACCACGCGAAGCGCGAAGTCGTCACGGCGAGGCACTACGACATCCCCGCCAACGCGATCGACGCCCTCGTGGCTTCCTTCAACCCGTCCGGGGGGACCTAACGCATGCCTTTTACCCCAGAGCAGATTGCTCGAGCAGAAGAGCAGCAGTGGAGCGCGGCCCGTGACGATTCGCCGCAAGTTCGACTGGTGGCCGGACCGGGCACGGGCAAGTCGCACACGATCGAGAAGCGGATCGTTCATCTCCTCGAAGACGTGGGCGTAGCAGGGGAGCGCCTCTTCGTCATCTCCTTCACACGCGCGACGTGCGCCGAGTTGCGGGGGCGTGTCCGAGATCGCTGCGCAGGCAGAGCCTGTGCGCAGCAGTCGACCCAAGTTCAGATCTCTACGATGCACAGCCTGGCGTTGCGCATCCTCCGGCGCGCGAATCTCCTCACCGCCTACCCCAGCACGCCCATCTTGTTGGATGACTGGGAGCAGACGTGGGTCTACGACCGAGAGCTGGCAGCAGCCCTGCAGTGCCCGCGTAGCCGTGCGACACAGATCCGCCTGGCCCACGACGCCTACTGGCAGACGCTGGACCCCGCAGAGATCGACCAGGCGCAGATCACGGCGGGGGAGAGGACGGCGTTCGGGGCCTTTCACGGCGCCAGAACCCACCTCTACAGCTGCGTCCTCCCGGGAGAGGTCATCTACAAGTGCGTCGAGGCCTTTCGGATGGGCACACTCCAACCGGATCGACTCCCGCCTATCGAGCAGCTCATCGTGGACGAGTATCAGGACCTAAACGCCTGCGACCAGGAGTTCGTCCGTCATCTCTGCGCAAACGGTGTCACCTTGTTCGTGGCCGGAGACGACGACCAGAGTATCTACTCGTTTCGGCACGCCAACCCGGATGGGATCGTGCAGTTCGAGGCGACCTACCCCGACGCCTCGACGCACGTCCTCACTGACTGCTTCCGATGCACCGGCTCCGTGCTGCGGCCTGCCGAGCGTCTGATCGTCCACAATCCGAATCGCCTCCCGAAGGACGTCGTGCCTCTCTATGACGAGGCGAATCCGCCCGTGCCTGGGCAGTTGATGGTGTGGGGCTTCGCCACCGCGCAGGCCGAAGCCCGGGCGGTTGCCGAGTCGTGTCGCGCGCTGATCGACGGTGGCATGCAGGGCCGGGAGGATCAGATCCTCATCCTTATTCGTAACCGGCGGCTCCAGTTGGGCCCCCTCGCGGAGGCCCTCAACGCCGCCGGGGTACCCTTCGACCCGCCACGTGGTGCCAGCCTCCGCGACGAGCACGAGGCCTTCCGGGCCCTGTACAGCCTCCTCCGGATCACCCGGGAACAACAGGCTCAAGGAGACGAGGACTACCCCGCCTACCGTGACCTTCTCACCATCCTTCACGGAGTCGGGGACGCGACTGCCAAACAGGTGGGGGACGAGTGCATCGCGCACAACCAGAACTTCCGAGATCTGTTCTCGCTCCCGGCCGTTCCAGCCTGGCTAACCGGGAGGGCTAGTGCCGGGGTGGAACGGGTGACGGCAGCCGCCACGGAGGCGCGGGCGTGGGCACCGCTGGACACGCTGGCTGCGCGGGGACCGGACATCATCCGCACGCTGAACGACACCGTCTTTCCCGGCCGGCCCGCTGAGACCGCCGAGTGGAACGGCCTCGCGGGTCAGCTGCCGCCAGAGATGACGCTGGAGGAACTGCTCGCGTTCTTCCAGGCGGACACCGAGGCCGATCAACAATCGATTCTCGAAGCCGTCGCGGCGAGGATTGGTGCGGGGCAAATTCAGGGCGGGGGTGCAGCGCCGACGCGCGTGCGGCTTCTCACGATGCACGGCGCCAAAGGACTGAGCGGCAGCGTGGTCTTCATCCCCTCGGCAGAGCAGCGGATCATTCCCAGTGCAAAGGCGATGCGGGCGACCGGCCTGCTCATCGAAGAGCGGCGGCTCTTCTACGTGTCGCTGAGCCGGGCCAAGGCGTGTTGCATCGTCTCGCACGTGAATCGAAGGACCGGCGCAGACGCACAGATGTTGGCGCAGCGGCAGACGCTCCTCTGCCAACGCTCCGTCTTCTTGGACGACATGGCCGTTCCGAGTGTGTTAAGGGGCCGAGGCCTCGCCCCGGGAGAGGCGGCACAAATCATCAACGAAGTTAACTCACTATGAAGAACGACTGCCGCCTCATCGAGGACTTCCTCCCGATCGAGGCTATCAGCGCCGAGGCTTCGCGGGAGAAGTCGGTCCGCAAGGGGCACATCTCGACCCTGCACCTCTGGTGGGCCCGCCGGCCGTTGGTCGCCTGTCGGGCGGCGGTGTACGGGGCGCTCGTGCCCGCGTCGCGCTTCGTACCCGCGGAGGGCTCGGAGGAGGAGCGGCAGGCCGGAAGGAAGGCGGCGGAGTCCTTCCTGGCGCGGCTCTGCAAGTACCCGGGAGATCCGAGAACCATCGCGGAGGCGCAACGCCATCTGCTGGAAGCCCACGCGGAGCGCTTGACTGCGGAATCCGGGCGGGCCGTATCGGCCGAGGACATCGAGGCCGGCCGGGCCCCGAGGCCTCGCGTGCTCGACATGTTCGCCGGGGGCGGGGCGATCCCGCTGGAGGCGCTCCGGCTCGGCTGTGAGTCTCATGCAGTGGAACTCAACCCGGTGGCGCATCTGGTTGAACTCTGCACGGTGACGTACCCGCAGCAGTTCGGCGCTGAGTTGGCGGACGACGTCGAACGTTGGGGACGGCAAGTCTTGGACCGCACCTGGGAGCAGGTTGCCGACCTCTATCCGCGGTTGGAGTTGGCGTCCAACGGGACGGCGCGGAACACCCAGGGGGATCTGTTCAGGGCCTCGTCGAAGAAGGACAGGGCTCTCTCGATCGTCTCCCACTACTGGACGCGCACGGCACCGTGCCCGAACCCCACGTGCGGAGCCACAGTTCCCCTTTATCGGCAAACCTGGCTGCGCAACAAGTCGAGCGGCTACGTGGCTCTTCGGCCGATTCCGGACCATGCGCAGAAGCGGGTGCGGTTCGAGGTGATGGAAGCCGCATCCGTGAAGGGGCTCGGTTTCGATCCTGGCATAGGCATCGAGAACTCCTCGACGACGTGCCCCTTCTGCCACTCGGCGGTCGACGCCCGCTACGTACGGACCTACGGGGACACGCAGGGGTTCGGTCAACAGCTTATGTGTATCATTGCCCTCAATCCTAACGGCCGCGGGAAGCTCTATCTCGCGGGCGAGTCCCTGGCGCACGGCGAGGAAGAACGGCAGGCCACCGCCGACGCGCGTGCTGCTGCGCTGGAGCGAGAGTTGGGGCCAAACAGCCTCGACGAGGTGATCCCGCCGACGGGCAACGCCGGCCTCGCTACGGGCAAGAGCTACCTGTATGGCATCCGGACGTTTCGGCAAGCATTCACACCGCGGCAGCGGTGCGTCCTTCTGACCATGGCGCGCGAGATCCGTCGCTGCCACGCGGAGATGCTCGCCCATGGCATTGGTGCGGAGCGGGCTAGAGCCACAGCTACTTACCTTGGACTGCTACTTAGCAGACTCACTGACAAATTCAATTCCTTGGCTCGGTGGAACAGTGTTGGGGAGAAGATAGAGAGTCTATCTTCGATGAAGCGTTTCGCTATGATGTGGGACTATTCCGAACTAAACGTATTCGGCGGAGGAAGCGGAGATGCCCTGTCTATTTTGGAAATGATGCTAGATGTAATAAGACGAGAAGCAGGCAAAGGGCTACCATCATTCTGTGTTAGGAGATCTGCCACGGACCCATATTTTGAGAATGGGTTTTTCGATGCTGTAATAACAGATCCACCATATTACGACAACGAAAGCTACTCAGAGCTATCGGATTCTTTCTATATTTGGCTACGATCCTCAATTGGTTTTCTATATCCGGAGCACTTCGGGGGCGCTCTCACGCCAAAGAAGAAGGAGTGCGTGGCTGCGGCGTATCGACAAGGAGGGACCAGAGAAGCAGCGAGATCCTTCTACGAGACTCGGCTCCTGGAGGCGCTTAAAGAAGCGCATCGTGCCACCAAACCGACAGGGCTCTTGGCCATTGTCTATGCACACAAGACAACTCTGGGCTGGGCAACTCTGGTTTACGCGCTTCGGACTGCTGGTTTTGAGGTCGCTGAAGCATGGCCTCTGGACACTGAAAGAAAAGGGCGCGTAGCGCACCAAGAAGATGCTGCTCTCGCCTCCAGCATCTTTCTTGTGGCTCGCAAACGGTCGGAGGCAAGGAGCGGGTCGTTCGAGGGCAGCGTGCGTACCGACCTGGAGCGAATTGTCACCGAACGGCTTGACGCTCTCTGGAGCCAGGGCATTTCCGGGGCTGACCTCGTGATCGCGTGCGTGGGCGCCGGTCTGCGAGCGTTCACGCGGTTCCCTCGAGTCGAATATGCGAACGGCGAGGAGGTGCCGGCCGAAGGGTTCCTCGCGGAGGTGGAAACCGTCGTACTCGACCGCGTGCTGGACAAACTATCGAAGCTGGCTGGCGGCGACGGCGGACAGCAGAGCCTCGCCGGGGTGGACGCGGCAACCCGGTTCTACATCCTCTGGCGCTACACCTACCGGATTGCAGAGCTTGACGCCGGAGAGGCGATCGTCTTTGCCAACGGCACCCACGTGGAGCTGGACGGTCAGGGCAGCCTCTCGGCAGGCACGCGCCAACTGGTCGAGAAGAGAAAGGCAACCTATCGGCTTCGCGATTTCGGCGAGCGGGGAGACGACGAAGAACTCGGAGTTCCGGGGGAGGACGGGCAACCCAAGCCGCTGATCGACATCCTTCATCGAATCTTGTGGCTCCTAGAGAACCGCCCGGCCGAGCTGCGTCGCTATCTGCAAGAGGCGCAGCCGAACCGTGAGCAGCTTCGGCTCGTGGCTCAGGCTCTCGCAGGGCCGGCTCTCAAGGGCGGCGAACTGGGCGACGTGTCGCCCACGGCCGAGCTGTCGGCGCTGGGGAAGCTCACGGCCAACTGGCGCAGCGTGATGGAAACCGACGAACTGCCTCTCGGTTTCCGGTAGTCGGGTACCAGTCGACATGTACCAGCCGAAGTACGCCGGAAGTAACGCCCTGATCATCGGGATCAATGCGTATCAGGTCGTGGGCCCTCTCGGTTACGCGCGACAGGACGCCGAAGCCGTTGCCGAGAAGCTGACGAGTCGCTGTGGCTTCGATCCGGCCAGAGTCACCTTGCTCGTGGACCATGAGGCAACGAAGGCGAGAATCCTGAAGGAGTTCCTGCGGTTCACCTCTGATGACGTTGATCGCGACGACCGGATCTTCATCTTCTTCGCGGGCCACGGCCATACCGTAAGGGGCAAACGTGGAGAGGTCGGCTACCTCGTGCCGGTGGACGCGACGCCAGGTGACTTTGGGTCACTCATTCGGTGGGACGACCTTACCCGGAATGCGGACCTCATCCGGGCGAAGCACATGCTGTTCGTGATGGATGCGTGCTACGGCGGGTTAGCCATTACCCGAACCATGGGCGCCGGGAGCATGCGGTTCTTGAAAGACATGCTTCAGCGCTACGGGCGTCAGGTGTTGACGGCGGGGAAGGCCGATGAGGTCGTGTCCGATGCCGGGGGACCGATTCCAGGGCACTCGGTCTTCACGGGGCACCTCCTCCAGGCGCTCGACGGCGCCGCGGCAACTCAGGACGGCATCCTGACGGCCAACGCCCTGATGGCCTACGTGTACGAGCGCGTTGCCAAAGACATCCAGTCTCGCCAGACGCCGCACTACGGCTTCGTGGACGGAGACGGCGACTTCATCTTGTCGGCACCGATTCTGGATGCGTTGGAGGGGACCCCGGAGACCGACGTGGATATCCTGGTCGAGCTGCCTTTGGGAGGGGGCAACATGGATGGCACCGAAGGGCAGACGGCTGTGGATGACCTCGTGAAGGAGTACCTGTCCGAGCCACGTTTTCGCATCAAGCTGGACGATCTCGTCACGAAGGAGATTCGCAAGGTCTTGCTTAGCACGTCGGAAACGGAGTTTCCGGTTCAGGGGACACAGGTAACGCCCGAAGCATGCATCGAACGCATGGAACGGTATGAGGCTGCCGTTGGTGACCTCCAGGTGATCGCGGCGCTCCTGTCGCATTGGGGTTCGGAAGAGCACGTGCCATCGCTGCAGAAGCTGATATCGAGGCTGAGTGACGGGCACGAGACCAGGAACGGCTTAGTAGCGTGGCTCGAATTGCGATGGTATCCGAGCGTTCTCATGGCCTATTCGGCCGGCATCGCCGCCGTTGCATCTGGCAACTACAGAAATTTGGCAGCTGTCTTGCTGGTTCCGGTAGGATCAAGGCGATCTGGCGATGATACCAAAGAAGCGGTTTCGTGTGTCGTCGAGGCAATGCTTGAGCTAGATCGGATGGAGCTATTCAAAAAGATGCCGGGGCATGAACGTCATTATGTCCCGAGAAGCGAGTATCTATTCAAGAAGATGCAGCCCGTCCTAGACGATCTTCTCTTTCTGGGCAAGAGCTACGAGGCATCGTTCGATCGTTTTGAGTTGATCTATGGACTCGTGTATGCGGACCTGCGTGGCGGGGGGTGGGGCCCGCTCGGCAGATTCGCTTGGAAACACAGGAGTCGAGATGGAGACGGTCCGTTCACGGCTCTGCACAAGGAAGTGGAGGCACAAGGAGAACAGTGGGCGCCTCTGAGGGCCGGTCTATTCGGGCGATCAATGGACAGGCTACAAGCGGTGCTCCAAATGTATCAGGACTTCATCGGCAGACTGAATTGGTTCTGATGCTAGCTCTGAAGCGAAAAGGGCTGGGCACGGAGGACGTTGCATGAGCGCAGGAGCGTTGCGGCCTTGGGTCGAGGTTGTCTCCCTTCATCCGGATGTCACCTCCGAGCACTTCTCGGAAGACATTTTCGCCCTGGATCTCGGGCCGCTGGCTGACGGCAACCCGCATGTCCCGGCCGTGTACCGAGACCCCGAGCACTTCTTCAAGGCCTCCTACCTGACCACTGGCCTTCGAGCTCTCCTGAACGATGTTCTGTCTCGCCTCTCCGGCGGCGCAGGGAATCGTGTGCTCAAGCTCGTGACTCCATTCGGGGGCGGAAAGTCCCACACGCTCGCGTCCCTCTTCCATGCCGCCGGTTCCAGGAGCGCCCTCGACGTGATACCGGAAGGCCAGGGCCTTCCGAAGCCCGGCAAGGTGAACGTGGCCGTGATCGATGGCCAGTTCTTCGACGCGACGAATGGCAAGGAGGTCCCCGGCCAGGGCTTCCGTGCTCGAACGATGTGGGGGTGGATCGCCTGGGCGCTGAAGGGGATGGAGGGCTACGAGATCCTGCGCGCCCAGGACGAGACCCGGGTGGCTCCAGGCGGTGACGAACTCCTGGCCCTCCTCTCCCAGGGGCCGAACATCATCCTCCTGGACGAGGTGCTCCAATACCTCATCAGCGCCGGAGGAGTCCGAATCGAGCAGACGACCCTTCGAGACGAGACGCTGACGTTCCTGCAACGGCTCACGGTGGCCGTAGGAAACACCGACACAACGGCCCTCGTGTTCACTCTCCAGTCGAGCAAGAGGGAATCCCTGGAGTACGTGAACCTCCTCCAGACGGTGGACCACCTGGCCGCCCGCAAGGATCAGCGACGCGAGCCTGTGGAGGGAAACGAGGTGCTCTCAGTCATCCAGCGTCGGCTCCTCGGAAGGATCCCCGACGTAGCGGAGTCGACTCCTACGGCGACGGCCTATCAGGAGATCGTCACGCAGATGAAGCGGGCCTACGCCCGCACCGAAGCCGAGCGTCAGCAGGCCGAGGAAGAAGGGCTCGCGCTGCGGGACCGCATCCGTGCAGCGTACCCGTTCCACCCCGCCCTGATCGACCTGATGCGGGAACGGTGGGCTGCACTGCCGGACTTCCAGCGCACCCGGGGCGCGCTGCGATTCCTAGCCGCATGCCTGCGAGCGGCGCACCGGGAGGGGAAGAGCCGCGCCGTCTTAGGCCCCGGAGACGTTGCCGTCCACGACGCCGAGGTGCGGCTCGGGTTCTTCAAGGAAGTGGGCCAGCGGGAGGACTTCCAGGCCTGCATCGAGAAGGACTTCGTCGGGCACAATGCCACTGTGCGAAGGATCGACGACCGCCGTGCCAAGGAGAACCCGGGCGATGCGGCGCGCCGGCCGGCCACGAGGCTCGCGACGGCCATCCTGATGTACTCCTTTGGTGGGTTGCGCCGACCGGGGGAAGGGGATCATCTGCCGCCCGGCATCACCGAGGCGGACCTGCTCGCCGCCTGCGTCGGGCCCGACCTCGACAGCACCACGGCGCTGGCGTGCCTCAAAGAACTCCGCGAGCAGTGCCTGTACCTCCATTTCGACGGCGTGCGGTACTGCTTCAAGAAGGACCCCAACGTCACCCTCCTGGTCGAGCAGGAGGCCGACATCATCGCCAAGGATGAGGTGCGGGTTCGGGACCGCATCAAGACGATGCTGGAGGAGCGTGTCGCCGGGCACCGGGAGGCGATCGTCTGGCCCGAGAAGCCGGTGGACATCCCCGACCGAGACCCATCTTTCTTGGTGGCCTACGCGCCGTTGGAGTTCGGCGCTCAACCGAAGTCCCAGCAGGAAGAGACGGCAAGGGCGTACTTCGAGAGGGCGGGGGACAAGCCCCGGCAGTTCCGAAATGGCGTGAGCTTGGCGGTCCCGGCCGCTGACCAGATCGAGGCTCTTCGGCGGGCCGTGCGCTACTTGATGGCCGCGGAGCAGATCAAGACGAAGGCGAAACAACATAACCTGACCGACGAGCAGAAGGCACAGCTGCGCGAGAGGGAGGCGACGGAACGATCCGCGGCCGAATCGTCGTTCCTGAAGCTCTACACCGAGGTGTGGCTGCCGCGGAGCGAAGGCGGGGGGCTCGGGATCGAGAAGGTGGCCGCCGGTGGCAGGCCCCTCCAGACGACCCTCGACGAGCAGAAGAGAGCGCGCGTTCACGACCGGGTGATGGAGCTTCTGACCTCGGTGCAACCCCGGATCTTCTCGACGGTGACGCCGACGAAGATCATCGAGCTGTTTCGCCTCGGCGAAGGGGATCCGCCCACCCTCGGAATCCGCACGGCCGACGTAGCGAGCGGGTTCTTCTCGTTCCTGGGGTTCACTCGCCTCACGGCAGCCAACGTCGTTCGCAAGGCCATCGCGAGAGGGGTGCAGGAGGGGCTGCTCGGCTACACCTTCGGGGCAATCCGCTCCCTCGGCGCTGGCGGGAAGTACGAGGTGCCGCTGGCGAAGGTGCGGTTCGCTGTTGCGGTGCCGGAGGACGAGATCGACCTCGAGTCTGGTTTCCTGATGATGCCGACGGCCCTGCCGGAGGCGGCCCCGCCCCCTGGACCGGGTCCTGTTCCACCCGAGCCGACACCCCCCGGGCCCGTCCCGCCGGGGCCCACCCCCCCCGGTCCCACGCCGCCGACCCCACCGGCACCGGAACCGGGCAAACAGACCTCGGTGGAGCTTTCCTTCCAGGCGGATCGAAACCAGCTCTTCACCGCCTGGAACGCCCTCGCGAACCTTGCGGATCTGGCTGGACAGGTCAGCGTGACCGTGAAGGCGGCCGGAGCGCAGCCGTTCGATCAGGGGAAGCTCGATAATGGCGTGCTCGAGCCCCTGCGCGAGTTGGGACTGATCAAGGAGTAGATGACGCGCATGCCGGTAAATCAGGACGGGGCCGTGAAGCCCGACTGGCCGCGCTTGCCGGAGGTGCGGTAATGGCGCGAGCTGACCTTCTCTTGGACATCGTTCGCGCCGGCGCGCGCGGGGACCATCTGCTGTTCCGGAAGGCGCTCGAGGCGATCGTCGCCGAGGAGCGTGCCAAACAGCACCACGTACTGGCCGACCGCCTGGCAAGCCATCTCCAGCAGAACGGAAGCAGCACGCACGCGCAGCCGGTACCGGCTCGGCGCAATAGCCCACCAACCGACCTCTTCTTCGAGGTCGAGCCGCGTCGGCGACTCGACGACCTGATCCTCCCGGAAGTCGTCGGCGGCGCGTGCAGAGAGATCATAGAAGAGCAGCATCGCGCGGACCTCCTGCGGGCTCACAACCTCGAGCCGCGTCACCGTGTTCTGGTGGCGGGTCCTCCCGGAAACGGCAAGACGTCCCTCGCCGAGGCGCTCGCCAGCGAGCTGGCAATTTCCCTGCTCGTGGTCCGCTATGAGTCCGTCATCGCCAGCTATCTCGGCGAGACCGCGGTCCGGCTCTCACGACTCTTCGAGCAGGTCCGGACTCAGCGCTGCGTCCTGTTCTTCGACGAGTTCGACGTCGTCGGCAAAGAGCGCGGGGATGTGCACGAGACTGGGGAGATCAAGAGAGTCGTCAGCTCGCTCCTCCTTCAGGTCGACGCCTTGCCGAGCTACGTAGTCGTCGTCACCGCGACGAATCATCCGGAGTTACTCGATCGCGCGGTCTGGCGTCGCTTTCAGCTTCGGCTCCGCCTGCCTCCCCCCAATCAGGCGCAGGTCCAAGAGTGGTTCCGCCGTTTCGAGGAGCGCCTCGGTGTGAAGCTAGGCATAGCCGCCAGCAACGTCGGAAAGCGGCTGAAAGGTCTGAGCTTCGCCGAGATCGAGCAGTTTGGCCTCGACGTCCAACGGCGGTACGTCCTTACGCTGCCGAACGCGGACATCAAGAAGATCGTGGAGGAGCGGCTGAAACAATGGGAGCAGCGCTTCAGCCCGTCCAAGCCAACCGGCCACGAGGATGCCGATGCCTGAGCGTCCGCTGCTGATCCTGCCGGCACCCGGCGAGCCGGAAGGGCGTGCAACCAAGACGGGCGGCGGAGGCCCGCCTCGACTGCCGAGCAAGCCGCGGCAGGAGGAACGTCTCGGTCCGAGGCTCGCAGCCCTCCAGCAGGCGCTCGACGCGCGCAGAGCGAGGCTTCGGACGGAGGCAGCGGGCCTTGCGCCCGAAGAGGTGATCGTGCTCGAGACCGTCGGGCCGGTCCTGGACTTCATCGTTGCGGTTCGCACCATCGAGGGGCTGGAGTGGCTTGGCGAGGCCGAGGAGGAGGACATCCCGCCGGATGACGACTTTTTCGTCGCGGATCGCGAGGGGGGTCCGACGGACAAGCGCATGCGCGGTCGCATGTTCCTCGTGTTCACGAACCAGCAGGCGCTCCAGCAGATCCTGTCGCTCTGGAACCATTGGAAGGCGGACCAGCCGCTGCCCTGGGGCCTCGGGAAGTGGGGCGACGTCTTCGCACAGCTCCGCGACGTTCGACCGTGGGGTGTGCGAGACCGGCTCATCGAGACGGGAGTCCTAGACGACTGGGCCGAGCGCGCCGAGCACGACCAAGAAGTCGTGCCGTGCGAGATCGAGCTCTGGTTTCGCAGCGACCCTCACCGGCGAAGCAGCGCTCGGGACCGAGTGAGCGGCCTCGTGGCTGGACTGGGCGGCCAGGTGATGCAGGAAGCGACGATCGAGGAGATCGCGTATCACGCGGTGCTCGCAAGGCTCCCGATCGGGGCGGTGAGACCCCTTCTCGAAGAGGCCGGGCGCGACGCAGCGCTGGTGCAGTGCGAGCAGGTCCAGTTCTTCCGCGCAGCCGGGCAGATGGCCGGAATCGTCGGCGAGGGCGGCCTCCAGCCCGATCCTGCCCCAGCCGGGGCGCAGGTCGCCGTCCTCGGCGACCCCGTGGTCGCCCTCTTCGATGGGCTTCCGCTGCAGAACCATCGTCGCCTTGCCGGCCGGCTGGTCGTGGACGACCCTGATGGATACGAGGCCCAGTACCCGGCCAGCGAACGGCGCCACGGGACCGCGATGGCCTCGCTCATCGTGCACGGGGATCTCGATGCAGCAGAAGCGGCCTTGGCCCGACGTCTCTACGTGCGGCCGATCCTTCAGCCGGATGCCCGGGCGTGGGTGACGCCACGCCCCGAGACGGTGCCCGAGCGGGTTCTCGTCGTTGACCTCATTCATCGGGCGGTGCGCCGACTCTTCGACGGTGACGGTGGCGAGCCTCCAGTCGCTCCGCGGGTCAGCGTCATCAACCTCTCAATAGGCATTCGTGATCGTCTGTTCGACGGCGCCATGAGCCCCCTGGCCCGGCTGCTCGACTGGCTGGCCTGGAAGTACCGCGTCCTGTTCGTCGTGAGCGCGGGCAACCATCCGCATGACATCGGGCTCGCCGCGACGAGCGCACAGTTCCGTGCGATGAGCGCGGCGGACCTCCAGACGGAGGTGCTACGTGCTGTGGCCGCGGACGCCCGCAATCGGCGCCTGCTCTCGCCGGCCGAGGCGGTCAACGTGATCACGGTGGGGGCCGTGCATCAGGACGCGTCGACCGGAGCACCACCGCCCAACACGATTCAGCCGTTCATCGGCGATGGCCTGCCCAGCGTCATCAACGCTCAGGGGATGGGCTATCGACGAGCGATCAAGCCAGACATCCTGATTCCAGGAGGCCGGGTCGTTCTGCGTGAGGCCGTGGCGCAGAGCCCGACGGCCACGCTTCAGGTGCTCACCCAAGCGCGCCCGCCCGGCCAGCGTGTCGCCGCGCCGGGAGAGACGCCAGGAGACCTCGCGTACACGTGGCATAGCCGGGGAACGAGCAATGCGACTGCGCTTGCGACCCGCGCAGGGTCCGAGCTGTACGACGTGTTGGAGGAGCTCCGCGACGAGCCCGGGGGCGAGCTGATCGATGTGCTTCCTCGGGCCGTGTGGTTGAAGGTGCTGCTCGTCCACTCGGCGTCGTGGGGCGATGCGGGCCAGGTGCTGGACCAGATCCTGCGGACGAGACAGAACAGCCGGCAGTTTAAGGAGTATGTGACCCGGCTCCTGGGCTACGGGGGCATCGAACCGGAGCGCGTCCGCGAATGCACGCGGTATCGAGTCACTGCGCTCGGCGGCGGTCAGCTCCAGGCCGAGCAGGCACACGTACACAGATTCCCGCTGCCTCCTGGCCTGAGCGGAAGACGCGGCTGGCGCCGGCTCACCATCACGTTGGCCTGGCTCACGCCGATCAACGCGGCCCACCAGTCATGGAGGCGCGCAGATCTCTGGTTCACGCCCCCGACCGATCCCCTGCAGATCAAGCGGCAACAGGCCGAATGGCGCGCCGTTCAGCGCGGGACCGTGCAGCACGAGGTGCTGGAAGGGGACAGAGCTGCGGCATTTGTTGACGGCGACAACCTTGAAGTGCGTGTGAGCTGTCGACCGGATGCAGGCGCACTCGAGGACGCCGTGCCTTATGCCTTGGCGACTACTCTGGAAGTGGCCGAGGAGATTGGAGTCGACATCTATGACGAAGTACGGGTGCGGGTACAAGGCGCAAGGGTCAGGGTCACTCCAGGGTCGTGATCTAGATCTCGGACTTCGGCATCCTTCGCTACGAGGGTGACGGCGCCGGTACGGACACGGCCGATCGGTAAACAAAGGGAAGGATCTCATCAGCCGAAGGTTCTTTGTCCTTGGGTTTGCTTGCCGTCGGCCTCCTCTCTCTGCCCGCGCGAGCGGGCGGGTCAACCTCGCCCGGGAAGACGCGGTGACACAGGATCCACACGGAACGCGTGTCTAGCCCATCCTCGACAGTTGATTTCTGAAACCCTTGGCGCAACGGTTACCTACAGAGACACAAAACGGGCGTGGCACCACGCACGGGCCATTTTGATGCAGAAGCCGCGGGCGTCGTCGGGCAGCTTACGCGTCAGCGCAGTTCGATTCCAGCGGAGGAGGAGCCTTTCAGAAACGTTGGGTTTCCGATGGGGAGAAGCGTTGCGTTCACGCCGTCCTAATCAGGATTGCAGAATTCAGTTGGTAAACTGAAGCGTATGGCAACGCCCTTCTGAATGACTCCGCCCCCCAAACATTGCCCCGTTCTTGGTGGAGGACTCCTCCCTCAAGTCCCTGAACTGGGTTCAGTTGTCTGCGCTCCCCAAAGCTCTGGAGAGCGCGGTCAGCGAGGTACTCTTGCCCTCCCGATTGAGTGCCTCTACGGCATACTCGAGCGACACGTCGCCGCCCATCGTGAAGTGTGCGCCTACCGAGGCCTTTTCGGGGATGCCTTCGCTGCCGGACGCGCCGGCCGTGTGGGACTTGGGGACGCTGCAAAGGTTGCAAAGGTTTTCGCGGGGGCCGGTGTAGCAGAGCCAGGCCATGAGTATCGGCGAGACCCCTTGCATGCACGAACCTCTGTGTGCGGGCGCAGCAAGATGCCTGCGCCAACTCGCCGCACTTACCACCAAGCTCGGCACGAACAACCGCACGGGAGCCATCGCCAAGGCCCGCCGCTTGGGAATCATCTCCTGATCCTACCCTCGACGTACGCTGCCGCGTTCTCGCCCGCGATCCGGCCCGAGGTTACGGCGAACCCGCTGGCGATCCCCGACGCGGCGACGTCGTAGCTGTCCCCGAACATCCCGCCGGTGTCGCTGCCGGCCGCGTACAGACCGGGGATGACCTCCCCCGACTCTTCGAGTACCTCGATCCTGTGGTTTATCTTGATTCCCCCGCAGGTACAGATGAAGTCCGGGTAACACTTCAGCCCGTAGTACTTGGGGGTCTTCAGTGCCCTGAGATATCTCCGGTCCTTCGCAAACTGCTCATCGTAGCCCTGCTCGCAGAAGCGGTTGTAGTCGGCGACGGTCTTGGCCAAGGCGCCACGCTCGACTCCCATCCGATCGGCCAGCTCTTCGATCGTGTCCGCCGCGAACACGAAAGGATTCCCCGCTTCGAGCAGGGCACGCAGCTCCGCGTCCACCTTGGTGAGCGGCGTGCGAGGAGGGGCGTAGTTGCCGAGGTTGAAACCGCCCTTCTCCGCCCATTCCTCCTTCAGCCCATCGTCGAAGATCCGGAAGCAGAAGCCTCCCGGCTGTCTCGCCAACGCGTTTCCGGTGTGGATCATGTTCTGGACGATCGCCTCGTCGCAGAATCGGACCCCGGCCCGATTGACCCACAGCGTGGGTTGCGCCGTGACGCCCAGGAGGTGGTCTCGAGGCTTGATCGCTCTCGGAGGGCTGCCCACGCTGTAGATCAGGACGCCCAGCCCCTCTTGACCCGCACCCGCGTTCCAGGCTGCCGCGATGCCGTCCCCGTCCTTGTCGAAGGTCAACACGGGGAAGGCGTCCTTTCCGCTCTCGAGTCCGGCGTACTTCTTGATCCACTCGCCGTTGTTGGCATAGCCGCCCGTCGCGACGATCACCGCACCGGCTTCTTCCCGCATCCGACGCCCCTGCTTGTCTTCCACGATGGCGCCGGAGATGGCCCCGCTCGGATCGCGGACGACCTCCTTCAATGCAGAGTCGAAGCGGATCTCGCCCCCCTTCTCCAGCACCCGAGCCACCAGGGCTTTGACCATCTCCACGCCGAAGCCCTCGATGAGGTGCCAGACGGGAGGACCGCCCAGGAAATCCGCCCGCGGCCCGATGAAGGGAACGCCGCGCTCCTCGAGCCACGAAATGCTCTCTCCGGACCGGTTCACGATGGCGCGCACGAGGGACGCGTTGGCCCTCCAGTGGCTGTACTCCATGAGCTCTCGGAACCCGTCGTCTCGCGTCTCTTCGATGTTCCGGCGAAGTTGCTGTTCGCTCTCCACCCCGTAGACGCCTTCCACGAAATTCGTGCTCCCCCCCGGAGTCGACCGCTTCTCGAACACGGTCACCTGAAACCCAGCCTCGGCGAGGGTCACGGCAGCCGCGAGCCCCGCAGCGCCGCTCCCGGCCACGACCACCCTCTTCTCCTGATCGCTCGAGCTCATCGCACCTCTCGTCCCCTACCAGGGTGCTGAAAAACCCCTCCGTGGGGTTTTTCAGCTACGGGTTCTCGGGGGCGGCCCCTTCGAACCCTCACGAATCACTACGCTTTTCAAGCTCCTTGATTCGGCGCCCTTCCATGGGACGCACGCAGGCTGCTTTTTCAGCAGCCTGCTACGGGAAGATCGGCGGCACGTAGGCCGACCAGTCCCCCACGTTGTTGGGATCGAGCGCCTGCTTGATCTTCCGGAGCGAGGCGTCGTAGTTGTCGTAGACGGGGCCCCATTTCTGGTGGAGGTGGTTGACGAACTCGATCTGGAGCCCGCCGCCCAGCTGGGGAACCCCGAACGCGCCGAGGGAGCCGTGCGGATCCTCGCCGCGCTCGGCGATTTCCCGCAAGGCCTGAAGGGAATCCGGATCCCAGGGGTCGTAAAACGTGATGTTCTCCACGTGGCAACCGATCGAGTTGTGCTCGGTGGCCGTGGCGTACAAGTCTACGGCTCCGGTCTGCTGAACGAGGCCCTTGTCCATGTAAGGTTGGATCAGCTCGATCGTCGATTTGCGAGCGATCTTGACCATGTCGACGGTGGCGTCGTGGGTCGGATTGACGAAGAAATCCCCCGTGCGACGGATGGCCTCGGTGAGAAAACCGAAATGGAAGACCCCGCCGGCGAACAGGGCCGACGCCTGTTCCGGGGCGAGCGGGATGGACGCCCCGCCCATTTCCCGGCAGATGTGCATCAGGCAGTTCTTCCGATATTCCATACCCCGAGCGGTCTCTGACCCGAGGACGATGGCCACGGACCTCGTCGAAACTTCCGCCCAGTTGAAGCCGATCTGCTGGAGCTTCTGGATCTCCGCCCACTGTTCGTCATTCCCCTCTTCCTGGGGGAAGAGAAAAGCGCCCATGACGCAAGCGGCTATTTCCGCCCTTCCGACTCGGGCCATGGCCTCCCAGAGGTCGTCGGGGCTCGGAAACGTGAGGACGAAGTTCTCGTAGTTCGCCGGCACGGGAACGCGCTTGGCGGACGTGACGGTTCCGGGTTGTCCTTGGAACTTCCACTCCCCTCCGTACCAGGGATAGCACTTCACGGCAGCCTTCGTGATGACGCCGTGCCCGCCGTTTGCGCCCGAGCGCCCTCTCAGCACGCCGCGAAGGCTCGGCCCTGGGCCGTCGCCGGTGAACCAGCCGACTCCAGTCCCCGGCGCTCCCAGCCGCACGATCTCTCCCGTGGGCAGGACCCACTCCACGCCCAGGACGCTGCGTCCGAGGCCGCCGGTGCTGACTGCGGTCAGGCCTCCGCCGAAATGGCAGCACGAGGCCGCAATGACGTTGGCGTTCGGGCCGCATCCCACCGCGCCGATCGTCAGACCGTGCCGCGCCAACTCCTTCTGGAGCCTGTAGATTCCGACGTAGGGCTCGACGACGGCGCACATGTTTTCAGCGTCGATCTCCAAGACCCGGTCCATCCTCTTCAGGTCGAGGAGAATCCCCCTCTCGTTCGCAAGCGTGAGAGAGACGAACTCAAACCCCGACGAGAACGGCTTGAACGCGATGCGGTGCTCGTTGCACGCCGTGACCACCGCCTGCACTTCCTCGGTACTTCCCGGCAGGAGCACCGCGGCGGGGCGCTGCGAGAACTTCTGGTCGAAGAGCGCCTTGTTTCCCCAGACCTGGTTGTACGTGTCGAGGATCGCCGGCTCGCTCGTGATGTTCTCCGTCCCGACGATGTCCTCCAGGATCCGATACTCGGAGTCTCTGAGCGCCATGGGTATCTGCTCCTTCCTACATCGCCCGCTGCACGAGCTCGACGACGTCGTAGACCTCCAACCGTTCCGCGCCCTCAGCGATCGCGTCGAGGAAGTTCCGCCGGCACCAGCCGCAGGCGCTGACGAGGGCCTCCGCGCCCACGGCCCTCGCCTCCTTGAGGCGCTCCGCCGCGGTCCAGGTCGCAAAATCGGGGAACGCTTCCTTCACGCCGCCGCCGGACCCGCAGCACCAGGCCGACTCCCGACTCCGGTACATCTCGACGAGCTTGAGGCCGGGGATCGCCTTC